>NZ_JANEWI010000018.1:0-89814 GCF_028069775.1 Citrobacter sp. Igbk 17
ATTTTACAATTATGTAAAAATTCTGATAGTATACCCCCCTATAGTATCTGGAGGGCGTATGCCACATTCACCTGAAGATAAGAAACGCATTCTCACCCGTGTACGCCGTATACGCGGCCAGGTTGATGCGCTTGAGCGCGCGCTGGAGTCCGGTGAGCCGTGTCTGGCAATCCTGCAACAAATTGCCGCCGTGCGCGGTGCATCCAATGGCCTGATGGGCGAAATGGTTGAGATCCACCTGAAAGATGAACTGGTCAGCGGGGATACAACCCCAGACCAGCGTGCTGTGCGCATGGCTGAAATCGGCCATCTTCTGCGCGCTTATCTAAAATAACACCATCACCTCGCAATAATGGGAAGAGACAAATGAAATCACGTGCAGCAGTTGCATTCGGCCCCGGTCAGCCGTTAAAAATTGTCGAGATCGACGTCGCACCGCCAAAGAAAGGTGAAGTGCTGGTTAAAATTACCCACACAGGCGTGTGCCATACTGACGCTTTTACGCTCTCTGGCGACGATCCGGAAGGTGTGTTTCCGGCGGTACTCGGCCATGAAGGCGGGGGTATCGTGGTTGAAGTGGGTGAGGGCGTCACCAGTCTGAAACCGGGTGACCATGTCATCCCGCTGTACACGGCAGAATGTGGTGAGTGTAAGTTCTGTAAGTCTGGCAAAACTAACTTGTGTCAGGCCGTACGTGCTACCCAGGGCAAAGGCCTGATGCCGGATGGCACTACGCGTTTCTCATATAATGGCGAACCTATCTATCACTATATGGGTACCAGTACTTTCAGTGAATACACCGTTTGCGCAGAGATCTCGCTGGCGAAGGTTAACCCGCAAGCGCCGCTGGATAAAGTGTGTCTGCTGGGCTGTGGCGTAACCACCGGGATCGGGGCAGTACATAACACGGCGAAAGTGAAAGAAGGCGATACTGTGGCCATATTTGGCCTGGGCGGCATTGGTCTGGCGGTGATCCAGGGGGCAGTACAGGCGAAAGCTGGGCGTATTCTGGCGGTTGATACTAACCCGGAAAAATTCAAGCTGGCGGGTGAAATGGGCGCGACCGACTTCATCAACCCGAATGATTACGATAAACCGATTCAGGATGTGATTGTTGAGCTTACCGACGGTGGTGTGGACTTCAGCTTTGAATGCATTGGTAACGTCAATGTGATGCGTGCGGCGCTGGAATGCTGTCATAAAGGATGGGGTGAAAGCATCATCATTGGTGTGGCCGGTGCGGGACAGGAAATAAAAACCCGTCCGTTCCAACTGGTAACCGGACGCGTGTGGCGCGGGTCGGCATTTGGTGGTGTGAAAGGGCGTACGCAGCTGCCTGGAATGGTTGAAGATGCGATGAGCGGGAAAATCCAGTTGGACCCGTTTATTACCCATCGCTTACCGCTGGAGCAGATCAACGAAGCGTTTGATTTAATGCATCAGGGTAAGTCCATTCGTACCGTTATCCACTTTGGCGATAACTGATTCATTGGCCAGCGGAATTTACCGCTGGCACTTTCCTGAATTTCTTTGAATGATGTTGTGAAAGTGTGACGAATCTTGCGCTTTTCACGGTAAGCAAACTTTATGAATTGCCGATGACTATCTAATGGGCGTGTTTTCACGCATAAACCCTACAAGAGAGTCGACGGTCATGGACAATACAATATCGATGCAAGCCCAGAATAAACTGGGCTTTCTGCATCAAATCAGACTGGTTCCGCTGTTTTCCTCCATTCTCGGTGGCATCCTTCTGCTGTTTGCTTTGAGTTCCGGGCTGGCAAGCTATTTTCTTATGCAGGCCGATCGCGATCAGCGCGATGTGACCGATGAGATTCAGGTCAGGATGGGGTTATCTAACAGTTCTAATCATCTACGCACAGCCCGTATCAATATGATCCACGCCGGCGCAGCGAGTCGCATTGCCGAAATGGACGATATGAAGGCCAATATTGCAGAAGCGGAAAAACGCATTAAGCAATCTCAGGATGGTTTCACTGCCTATATGTCTCGCGTGGTGAAAACGTCGGAGGACGAAGCCTTAGACGCTGAACTGAGCGCCAGTTTCAAAGCATACATCGACGGTCTGCAGCCGATGCTGAAATATGCCAGAAACGGCATGTTTGAAGCGATTATCAACCATGAAAATGAGCACGCCAGGCCGCTGGATACGGCTTACAACAAGGTGCTGCTGAAGGCCATAGAAATTCGTACTGCAAGAGCCAACCAGCTCAGCGAGCAGGCCCACCATCGTACCCAAATCGGCATGGCCTTTATGCTGAGTGCATTTATTCTGGCACTGGTGCTAACCGTGATGACGTTTGTTGTCTTGCGTCGTACCGTGATTCATCCACTG
The DNA here is from genome assembly GCF_028069775.1 of Citrobacter sp. Igbk 17. Taxonomy (NCBI): domain Bacteria; kingdom Pseudomonadati; phylum Pseudomonadota; class Gammaproteobacteria; order Enterobacterales; family Enterobacteriaceae; genus Citrobacter; species Citrobacter sp. Igbk 17. The sequence goes on from NZ_JANEWI010000018.1 coordinate 2,357, forward strand.
TTGCGCGCGGCCCAGCGTATTGAGCAAATTTCTGTGGGCGATCTGACCATGCGGGATGAACCAACTGGGCGCAGTGAGATTGGTCGTCTGAGTCGCCATCTTCAGACGATGCAACATTCACTGGAGAAAACCGTAGGCACGGTACGTCAGGGGGCGGAAGAAATCTATCGCGGCACCAGTGAAATCTCGGCGGGTAATACGGATCTGTCATCACGTACCGAAGAACAGGCCGCGGCGATTGAACAAACGGCGGCCAGTATGGAAGAACTGACTGCTACGGTGAAACAAAACGCGGACAACGCACACCATGCCAGTAAACTGGCGGAAGATGCCTCCGGCAAAGCCAGTCGCGGTGGGCAGATGGTCTCTGGCGTGGTGAAAACCATGGGGAATATCTCGACCAGCTCGAAAAAAATCTCTGAAATTACCGCTGTCATCAACAGCATTGCCTTTCAGACCAATATTCTGGCGCTGAATGCGGCGGTGGAAGCGGCGCGAGCAGGAGAGCAAGGGCGTGGATTTGCCGTCGTCGCCAGCGAAGTTCGCACGTTGGCAAGCCGCAGCGCCCAGGCAGCGAAAGAGATTGAAGGATTGATCAGTGAGTCAGTGCGGTTGATTGACCAGGGGTCCGGTGAGGTTGTGGCTGCGGGTAATACCATGACGGATATTGTCGATGCGGTAAAACGTGTCACCGATATTATGCTGGAAATTGCAGCGGCCTCTGATGAACAGAGCCGGGGTATCGTGCAGGTAAGCCAGGCGATTTCAGAGATGGATAAAGTGACGCAGCAGAACGCCTCACTGGTCGAAGAAGCCTCGGCTGCAGCGGCCTCCCTGGAAGAACAGGCTGCGCGTTTAACTGAAGCCGTCGGCACGTTTCGTCTGCAGGGCGCAAGTGCGATAAAACGCGTTGCAGCCGTTGTTAATCCAGCACCTTCATCACCACGGTCAAGTGCGATAAATACGGAGAATTGGGAAACTTTCTGATAGGTCAGCAATCCGGTAATTCGGTACTCTGAATTACCGGGTGCCCCGCTTACTTATAGGTTGCGCTAATGATGCCAGATGCGGTGAACGCACCGGGGGTGTAGTCATCACAGGTGCCATTATTGCTGGCTGAGGTACAGGTGAGTAGCCCCGCCATCGGGATATCTTTCGCCGTCACGATGCTGCCAAAATTGATGGTGACAGAAGAGCTGGCGTCATTTGCCGACAAATATTTCCGAGGTGAACCATCCTCGTAAGAAACCGCCACACCCCGCCCCCCCGCCGCAGAGTTGCCGGTAGTGGTATTGGCCAGAATTGATAGCCCGGAATTATCATAAATAGCTTTGGTAGACTTCAGCTTTAGAGTCACACCTGAGGTATTGACACAGCCGGTATTACTTAACGTGAAACTTTTTCTCGGTTTGTCATTTCCCACATCGCCAAAGTCAATCGTTGAGGGGGATACCGATAAGTTACAGGTTGGCGTCTTGAATTTCACAGTGAAAGAGCTGCTACTCACGTTGATATTAAGCAGAGGGTTACCAGAGTCACCAGCACGAATCGTTCCTGACAACCCACCTGATGTGGGTGTCGCATCACCCACAGCCGTCACTATACCTCTCTGCCATATTTCAACATATATGTTCATGAGCATATACTCTTTAAGGTTCATATTTACATCCATCATTCGAGTCGCGGATGTAGAAGAGGGTAAATATACGCCGTCACTCCCCCCTGGCACATAGACGGTATAGTAAATGCCGGGAATCGTCGTAGGCCAAAACCCTCTGTTATAGGTATAAGTTGTGCCCTGTAGTGGTGCTCCATGGGTTGTCCAGGAATCAGACTGGGTCCCAGCATTACTAGATACCCAACCCCACCAGTCGGAACCATCATTACCTGAACTACAAGTTACCTTAGCGCTAACCCCCGTATTAATATCAGCCAGTTTTACATAAATGTCACTGTTGGGTGCAAAAACGGTATTATCTATATTAATGGCACCTACATTTATACTTATGTTGTAATTTTTATCCAGTGGACATTCCAGTGCCCAGGCAGGAAATGCGATAATTGCTTGTGCTAAAAAAAACAGTGGCAAAACGCTACGAACAATCATTTTATTCATATAAGCTAATCTGTCGTTCATTATTATTTATAACTCACGCTAATTTGTACCTGGCTTAATACACCGCCTGGTGTAACTGGTTTTGCGGCATTAACTCTTTGATATCGAGCTTTAAAGGTATAATCGGTATCGGTAGTGGTAGAACCAATATAGTTGGTGAAGTTGACGGCCGAGGTGTTGTCACTATTGAGGACATTAATATTTGCGCTGCTAAAAACCACCACCCCGACATTGTCTGCCGCCGTTGACGCCGTTACCTGCCCCGTAGGGCCGATATATTCATTAGGGAATATCTGGTTGCCGTTGAGTTGTGCTTTTTGCGGCTTAAAGCTCAGCACTAGCGTTTTGGCGACGGAACCGGAGTCGCAGCGTGCGCTTATCTTCAGGGACTTTGTAGCCACATTGCCCACCGTAGTGGCGGATAGATTCGCCCACGCGCCACCGCTGGCGAAAGCGCTTGCCTCCAGATCGCCTAAATCAACATCGGATGCACTGATATTACAGCTACCGCTAACCACCTCCGCGCTTATCGTGAGTACATTGGTGTTGGTCGTGACCGCTGCCCATAACGGCGTGGATATCAATAATAAGACTCCGGGTATATATTTCACGGTGGCTCCTACTGATAGGTCGTGGTGAATGTTAATGTCGCACTGTACATCCCCGAAGTCGTAGGGGTGCCAGGATAAGATGTTGGGCGTAGAAATAGGGATAACGGCAACTTGCCGTTGCTGCGCTCTGTGCTGCTCCAGATTATTTTTTCAGTATTGTTTACGCCGAGCGGCAACGGCGTATTGAGATTACTGGTACGATACAGCACGCCTGCAACGCCCACACGTCCACCTTTCATTTCTGTCGGATATCCACTCCATGAAGAACTGGCCTTTGGTAAGGTTTGCATCCAGTTCAACGTCTGCGCGGTTTTCGTTCCGGACTTCGTGATATAGCAATCACTGTATTCCAGAGAAAAATCTTTCCGAATATTGCTACCCTGTGCTTCTATTTCGGCCCATGTTAATACGCCAAAGTCGATGGTCTGGTTCACTGCTTTACTACTTCCGACCACAATATTAATGGTACAGGTTGTGGCGAGTAAGTTGGCCTTGAAATTCACCGTCACATCCACATCCGCGGCGAAAAGCGATGAGCTACATAACAATAAAGAGATAAGCATTCCACGGCGCATAAACTATTTCCCAGCTTCTGGCATCTGACACACTAAGGTATCCAGACGGATTGATTTACCTATCATTGCGGGTGCATCGGGGATTTGATAGGTTACATCGCAATAACTTGCCGCATCGCTTCCCCAAATAACCTTCAAACTGCCTCGTTGTTCGATACCGCGCAAAAAGGCGCGGCCTGCCTGACCCATTGCGCCAACGGATTCACCCTGTTCGTTAAGAATATTGGCCCCCAGAGGAATAAAGCTGTTATCGCTGCGCTTCAGAGTGACAAATACCGATTGCCCTTGCTGGGTGGCGAAGGTGACTTTCACCACGGCGCCATCACGCGGAACCACGGCAGCCGAGGTGTTTTTCACTTCAACGTCCGCCTTGATGGTGCTGAGATCCAGTCCGACGGTATTCTCAGCGTAAGGGGTCAGGCTGGTAGCGACGGCATATCCTGCGCTGTCAATCTCGCCATAACCATTGCTGGTGGTAGCGCCATCTGCGCCTTTCGCTTCAATAAGGGCGATGGCGCTTTGTGTGTTGACATTGCCCGGTAAGAGCGTCAATCCACCGCTGTGTAACAGCACACCGCCGTTATTGTTTAAGGAATACTGCTGGTTATGTTTTTTATCGACCGTAGCGGAAACGCTGGTTGCCCCATGCGCGCCGTTATAGGTGGAATACCCACTTATGGAATAGGTATCCTCTCCCTGGCTGGCCTGGTTAGCGGTGGTACTGAGGCTGTAGTTCCATCTATTATTGCTACTGTTGCCGCTGGCTGTACTGGTGAAACCGTTGTTGCCGCCAAAGTCGGTATTGGCGCTGAGGTTCAGACTGGAGAAGGCAGGTTGATCGTTCTGAGCATTACTGCCAAAAGGAATACTCAACCCAACGTACAGGCTGTCATCTTCATCGCCCCATTCGTTATAACTGCGCTGCAGCGAGATATTCCACGAGATGGAGCGGAAAGTATTGCTGTAGCCCAGCGAATATTGAGACGTTTTGTCTGAGTCACCCCAATAACTCGTCCAGGTACCGCTGAGATAAAATGCGCCGTAATCTTCGCCGTTAAGGGTAATGGGCTGATTGATGTTAGCCTGAAACTCATTTTTAGAATGGCTGTAGTTGCTGCGATACGCATCGTTAGGGTTAGTATCGTGATCGTCGCTATAGCTATCGATACTCTTTTGCAAAGAGATGGTGTCATTAAGTGAGAGATAGTCTTTGGTACTGTAACGATAGGCGCTAAAGCTGAAATTGGTTTGCGTTGCCTCCAGAACGTTACTGTAACTTAAACGATAGCTCTGCCCTTGCAGGACACCAATATCGTCAAGTGACGCACGAGAATGGGTAACATCGACTGCGATGGCGCCAAGACGGGTATTCATAGCAAGACCCAGCATCCCAGCCAGGTAGTCTTCTTCCATTGACTGTATGCCGCCATATAGCGTGAAAATATCGCTCAATCCATAATTACCGTTGGTGGTGAGCACCCACGGGGAATCATCGTCGCCGTCATCATCTAATGTCCCGGCGGCAAAATCCCAGTCGACTTCACCTTTAGTCATTAATTGCGCGACCGAAGCATACGGCACGGTAAACATGCGTTTTGAGCCATCAGCCTCTTCTACGGTAACGTCGAGGTCAGCGCCGTTGATGGCTAAATAATAATCCTTCAGGGCAAAAGGACCTGGGGGAACGGTGGTTTCATAGATGATGCGCGACTGCTGTCGTACGGTAATTTTAGCATTACTGTTAGCTATGCCGTTGATGACCGGGACGTATCGGCCATCATGGGGATCCATTCGTTTGTCGTTATAAAGGTGTACGCCTTTAATGCCGATACTATCCAGCACTTCGCTACGAGAGGTCACCTGGCCCAGTTCCATTTGCGCACGGATGGACGGTAAATCGCGTGCCAGATAGAGGTCGTAGTTGTCCCAGGTTGCGCTCTCGTCTTTTGTCCAGTTCAGCGCGCCGCTGGAGCGTAACCGCCATGCTCCCAGATTGAGACCGTAGCCAAGCCCCAGATAGCCACTGTCAGAGGTACTGCCCTCATTTTCACTGTGATAGCCGCTGAAACTCCAGTTCAGTATTGCTGCAGGTATACCGGCATCCCAACGTGCAGGATTAACATAACCCGCCGGGTGGCTGACGAGAAACAGCTGTGGAATGGTGAGCATCAGGATCTGCGAGTTGGGATCGTAACTCACGCTGGATGAGGGGTAATAGTCTGCCAGCATGTAGCATTGTGATTCACCTTCGTCTGCATTTTCCGTGGGGAGTTTGCTTACATCGACGTTCGCTTCGTCGAGCACTTCACGCGTCAGACAGGGAGACGCGTTCGGGGTGTGACTATCAATAAACTGGATCTTTGCAGTCTGCTGTTGCTCACCGTTAATCCATATAGAGACTGTATAAATACCCGGTTTCACCGGGTTGCCGCGCGCATATTGCGATACGTCGATTGTCGATTTTTTACCTGCGTTGCTGAAGATAAAGTCATCGTTGAATTCAATGTAGTTATCGTCAGCAAATCCTGTCTGACAAATAACTAACAATATCCATACAGAGGTAGCCATGCGGCGTTTTGACATCGACATTAGGGCAATCCTTGCGCGAATTTTACTATTTCCCTGTTGCGTCAACGTTACCACCGTAATCATTGACAGCAGTCCATGACACGGATTCAAAACGCGGGGTAGTGAGTGATTTCACTTCATAGCTTGCGCTGGAAAAGGGGGCGACCATATCGGGTTCAATGCTGTATTTTTTACCCCCAGAGATAATCTTCGCACCGACCAGCGAGACAAAGTAAGGGGAGTCATTTTTCGCCGTCGCCCAGATTTGTTTGCCCTTGTTTGCCAGACTCCATTTCAGATGTTGAATGGCCTCGTCAGGTGAACCGGGGAGGGTGGCCGGGCGGTAAAACACTTTGATACGCGTTTTAAGCGCAATTTGCAGTTGGTTTGATTTGGCTGCATCTTTGTTTTTTCCAGGGATTTCAAGCGCGTTAAACCAGTAAACACTTTCACGGTCGGAGGGCAAAGGCTGGCCATCCCAGTTTAAGCGTACGGTTAGTCCTTGTTTGGGGTCGACGCGGCTTACCGGCGGAGAAGCGATAAAAGGGATATCTAAGGTTTGTGGATCACCATCTTCATGGCCATCATCTAACCATGACTGTATTAATAGCGGTTGCTGGCCCTGGTTAACCATTTTAACTAATGCTTCTTTGGCATTAGAAAGATAAATAACACGAGTTGCATTAATTACCAGACTGGCGGTAGCCGAATAACTGAATGAAATGGCTGATGAAAACATAATCATCATGAATGCTTTTTTTGAAATCATATTATTCGTTTCTAATGTTAATGACTGCAACCCCAAATTGGTAAGGCTGCAGTAGGGTTGTTAAGTTTTTAAAAATTATTAAGGGTAGGTTGTTGTAAAGGTGGTGTTTGCTTTAACTTGTCCAACTTGTGGGGTGCCGGAGCCTGAATAGATATAGCCAACGGAATAGTCAAATACTGCCCCGTTATCGGCATCATAATCGGCTTCAGACTGCGGCGTTGCAGAGTTGAAATCGATGATAGTATTCGTATTGGTGTCTTCTACCTGGAAGCCAGCATCTTTATCACCCGCAGCAACAGTGTTTAACAACGCGTTGGTTGTGCTATTAAAATTGCCTGTTGTTGAGAATTGCCCTTTTACTTTACCGCCAGTCGGTGCCGTTGCGCAGTTTTTAACGGTAATCTGGAAGTTGGTTTTCATCACTGAATTCGTGACGGCTGCTTGCATTACTTGAACAGTGACATCACGAAGCTGAACTTCTTTTGATGCGGAAACGCCATCAATGCTAACATCACAGGTTGATGCTGTAATGTTCCCCACAAAATCGATGTTTGCTGCGTCAGAACCAGCCGCCTGTACCTGAAAAGTTACACCTGCGACCAGAGCCGCTGCTACACTTAAATAAGTAAAAGATTTCATGTTATTTTCCTTAATAACAGGTTAAATGAAGTAAGGATTATATGACTCTGGTTTATAGTTGAACAGTAGATGAGGAAGGGTGGTTATTTTTTTGAGAATTTATTTGGGGAGAGTTAGTAACAGATTAGCGTATGTATGCCGTACAATATATTAAATTAATATTTCCTATTTCTTTATGAATTTTAAAAGGAAATTTTCAGAACTGCGGATTATGCTGGGGGATGTCATCAGATATTTTTCGCTGAAAACACCACCTAAAGTAAGCATTGCTTAATTTACTTGTAAGAAAATGTGCGGCGTATTGGATGTGTTTCGCAAATGTTTTACTGCACTTTTACGTAGGCAGGACTTGTCGGTAACGACAGGTCTGCCTAAATAATCAAAATGGTACGGTTTTGCGTATTGCGGCAATAAGGATCTGCGCAGCAGAGGAAAGTTGAACGTCTACACGGGTAAGAATGCCAATAGGTTCACCCGCCCCGTGGGTGGGAATCGGCAATGATACCAGCGTTGCCTGGCGTAAATCTTCCCGCACTGCGCCTGAAGGCACAAACCAAACATAGTCGTAATCCACCGTCAGTTGCCGGGAAAGCGATGCTGACAGCGTTTCGATACATCCAGAGGGCATTTTACAGCCCTGGCTTTGCAGCAAGGCTTCCGCGTGCTGTCGTGGGGCGGTCCCTTTGGGGGACACCACGACAGGCCATTCCATTACCCGACTCAGTGTGATGGTCTCTTGCAACAGCGGGTGATTAGGTCGCACAACCAGCTTGAGCGATTCGAGAAATAACAGTTCGTAGTTCAGACCAACCATCAATTCCGGATCGGCCATACGGCCAATACCGAGGTCGATCTCCCCGGATTTTAAGCCAGCCAGAATCATGGGATTACTCATGGTGGCAACCTGCAACGTTGTTTCCATTTGCTGCTTGTGATACTGACCAATTACTGCAGGCAGAATACCCAATGCAGCTGTTGGCAAGGCACCAATACGAACAACATCAGTCTGCGACTCTTCACGATGATTTAATGCCTGGCCGGCAGTGTTGAGTGCATCAAGCACTCTTACCGCATGGGTAAGAAACTGTTCGCCGGGCAAGGTTAACTGTGCACCAAGACGACCGCGTTCAAAGAGTCGGGTTCCGGTCAGTTGCTCCAGTTCGTTCAGCGTTTTGGAGAGGGCTGGTTGACTCAGGTTAAGGGTTTCGGCCGCGCGCCCCAACGTTCCCTGTTGAGCAACGGCGACAAAAGTATGAAGATGGCGCAAGCGAATGCGCTGATTGAACAGAACATTTTTTTCCATAAGCGATGTTAAAAACAGAGCCGTATCGGTGACAAGTGAAGTTGTTTGTTTTTGATAACTTGATAGCAAAATATTATTAACATTTAACGCCTTTTACTTACAACTGATTTATTTTGCTTATGTTTTGTACAGCGTGACCGCGTGGTGTGATCATGGAAGGGAATGTAGCCAGTCGTTATACTCTGACAATTGTTCGCTTTTTCATCATTCATCATCACAGGGCACTGACCAATGATCCATGTAATAGGGCACCTTAACCCCGATAGCGATGCCATTTGCACCGCGGCAATGACAGCTCGCTGGCTTACGTTACGAGGCCAGCAGGCGACGGCATGGCGTGCGGGGGAACCTAACCGTGAAACGCAATTTATCTTTGCGCATGCAGGATTGGACATGCCCGAACGACTCACGTTTCCGCTGACCGATCTGGATGTTTGGGTGGTAGATTTCACCGAACCGACACAAGGACCAGAATCGCTGTCTGAGAGCAATGTCGTCGGTATCATCGACCATCATCGACTCGGCGGATTAGTGACACGTCTTCCTCCGGAGGTTTGGGTTAAGCCTGTTGGCAGCAGTGCGACGCTGTTGTGGCAACTGATGACGGATGACGAGCGCAGCCAGGTGTCGTCTGCGGAGGCTGTTTTGCTACTGGGGGCCATTTTAAGTGACACTGTCACGCTTCATTCGCCTACTACCACGCCGGATGACAGCCAGGCGGTGGGGGCTCTGGCCCAAAAAACGGGTGTGGATCTGGACGCTTTCAGCCGTGATCTTCTGTCGGCCAAAACCAGCGTCGAAGGCATGAGTGCCCGTGAACTGCTGCATAAAGACATTAAAACGTTCACCATTCATGGGCATAAAGTCTGCGTGGCGCAACTTGAGCTGTATGCACTGCGCCAGGTTGACGGTGTGCTGGACGATCTCCGCGAGGAGATGACCCGTTATGCTGAGGAAAATCAAGCTGCTCTGGTGGTACTGATGCTGACGGACATCAATCTTGGCGATACCAGTCTGTGGTTCGCTGGCTCTGAGTTGTCAGAGTTACCGCAACCCTGCAAGGTCGAAGGCATGCTCAGTCGTAAAAAACAGATGCTGCCATGGCTGGAAAGCCATTTAAAAGCACGTCAGTAAGTTTCGGTTTACTGTCCTGGTGGGAGGGGGAATTTATGCGGGATCACAGTTTGTAAATTCTTCCCACCGGACTCAGCGGTGTTTTCTACACTCCAGGTAATATTCACTGGAGGCATGACATTATGGCGAACACCATCACGGCAGATGAGATTCGGGAACAATTTTCGCAGGCAATGTCAGCAATGTACCAGCAGGAAGTCCCGCAGTACGGCACGTTGCTGGAACTTGTCGCTGATGTGAATCTGGCGGTACTGGAAAATAATCCGACACTGCATGAAAAACTGGCCAATGCGGATGAACTGGCACGGCTCAATGTTGAACGCCATGGGGCTATCCGGGTCGGTACGGCGCAAGAGTTGTCTACACTGCGGCGGATGTTTGCCATTATGGGCATGTATCCGGTCAGCTATTATGATCTCTCCCAGGCGGGCGTCCCCGTCCATTCCACGGCGTTTCGCCCCATCGACGATGCCTCGCTTTCGCGCAACCCGTTTCGGGTATTTACGTCACTATTACGCCTCGAATTAATCGAGAACGTGGTGTTGCGCCAGCAGGCAGCGGACATCCTCGCAAAGCGTGATATTTTCACGCGTCGTTGTCACGAATTGCTGGATGAGTTTGATGCACAGGGCAGTTTCACACCCGCACAAGCCCAGGAGTTTGTGCATGAAGCACTGGAAACGTTCCGTTGGCATCAACACGCCACCGTAGATGAGCAAACGTATCATGCCTTGCATAACGAACATCGACTGATTGCCGATGTGGTCTGTTTTCCCGGTTGCCATATCAACCACCTGACGCCTCGTACGCTGGATATCGATCGGGTACAGTCGATGATGCCGGAGTGCGGTATTACACCGAAAATTCTCATTGAAGGCCCTCCACGGCGCGAGGTGCCCATCTTGCTGCGCCAGACCAGCTTTAAGGCGCTGGAAGAGCCGGTGTTGTTTGCCGGCGAAATGCGTGGAACACACACAGCGCGTTTTGGTGAAATCGAGCAACGTGGTGTGGCGCTGACGCCAAAGGGCCGGGCGTTGTACGACGAACTGTTGAGCAAAGCGGGGACGGGGAAAGATAACCTGACGCACCAACTGCATCTTCAGGACGTGTTTAAGGCGTTCCCGGACAGCGAGTTTCTGCTGCGCCAACAGGGACTGGCCTGGTTCCGTTATCGCCTGACGCCGTCGGGCGAAGCGCATCGCCAGGCTATTCGCCCGGATGACGATCCACAACCGCTCATTGAGCGGGGCTGGCTGGTTGCTCAGCCTATCACCTACGAAGATTTCTTGCCGGTGAGCGCTGCAGGGATTTTCCAGTCTAATCTGGGTAATGAAACACAGGCTCGCAGCCACGGTAATTCCAGCCGCGATGCCTTTGAACAGGCGCTGGGCTGCGCGGTATATGATGAGTTTGCGTTGTATCAGGAGGCAGAAGAGCGCAGTAAACGGCGGTGTGGTTTACTTTAACTGAATTTACACGGGATTCGGTCTGTTCTCATCGACATAAAATATTTTCGATTTTGTACAGATAATCGGCGACCAACAATTGGATTATTAATGAATTTTGTCTAGAGTGAGCGGTCAGAAATGTGCACTCTCTTGCCGCAGATTTTGACCGGCGCGGGACCATTTACACGACCAGAAGGACTCACTTTCAGGCATGAATCGCAGACGATTTATTAAAGGTTCAATGGCAGTGGCCGCCGTGTGCGGAACCAGTGGTATTGCATCACTCTTTTCCCGCGCCGCCTATGCGGCAGAGTCTGACATTGCAGACGGAAAAACCGTACGTTTTGATTTTTCCGTTCTGCAGTCGATGGCCCATGATTTAGCACAGAAGCCGTGGGGCGGTGCGCCGCGCGCATTGCCGGATACGCTGGCGAAACTGACGCCGCAGGCTTACAACAGTATTCAGTACGACGCAGAACAGTCACTGTGGAACAACGTTGAAAATCGTCAGCTTGACGCGCAGTTCTTCCATGTGGGAATGGGCTTCCGTCGCCGCGTACGCATGTTCTCGGTTGATGACAGTACGCATATGGCGCGTGAGATCCATTTCCGTCCGGAGCTTTTCAAGTACAACGATGCCGGTGTGGATACCAAACAACTGGAAGGGCAAACTGACCTCGGTTTTGCCGGTTTCCGCGTGTTCAAAGCGCCTGAACTGGCTCGTCGTGATGTAGTGTCCTTCCTGGGAGCCAGCTATTTTCGCGCCGTAGATGACACCTATCAGTACGGTTTGTCGGCGCGCGGTCTGGCGGTTGATACGTATACCGACAGCAAAGAAGAGTTTCCTGACTTCACCGCATTCTGGTTCGAAACGGTTAAACCAGGCGCCACTTCATTTACTGTTTATGCACTGCTCGATAGCCCAAGCGTGACCGGCGCGTTTAAGTTTGTGATCCACTGTGAGAAAACGCAGGTGATCATGGATGTGCAGAATCATGTCTATGCGCGTAAAGACATCAAGCAACTCGGCATTGCGCCGATGACCAGCATGTTCAGCTGTGGTAACAATGAACGCCGGATGTGTGACACCATTCACCCGCAAATTCATGACTCCGACCGTCTGGCTATGTGGCGAGGCAATGGTGAGTGGATCTGCCGTCCGCTGAATAACCCGCAAAAACTGCAGTTCAATGCCTACACCGATAACAACCCGCGAGGGTTCGGCTTACTGCAGCTCGATCGTGACTTCTCTCATTACCAGGACATCATGGGTTGGTACAACAAGCGGCCAAGCCTGTGGGTTGAACCACGAAACCAGTGGGGTAAGGGGACCATTGGTTTAATGGAGATCCCGACTACCGGTGAAACGTTGGATAACGTCGTCTGCTTCTGGCAGCCGGATAAAGCAATCAAAGCCGGTGACGATCTGGAATTCAAATATCGCCTGTACTGGAGCGCACAACCACCGGTACGTTCGCCGCTGGCCCGTGTGATGGCAACCCGCACCGGTATGGGTGGCTTCCCGGAAGGATGGGCTCCGGGCGAACATTATCCAGAAAAATGGGCACGTCGTTTTGCCGTTGATTTCGTGGGGGGGGACCTGAAAGCGGCAGCGCCGAAGGGAATTGAACCGGTCATTACGCTCTCCAGCGGCGAAGCGAAGCAGATTGAAATTCTCTACGTGGAGCCTATCGACGGCTACCGAATCCAGTTTGACTGGTATCCAACGTCTGATTCAACCGACCCGGTCGATATGCGCATGTTCCTGCGCTGCCAGGGCGATGCTATCAGTGAAACCTGGCTGTATCAGTACTTCCCGCCTGCACCGGATAAACGTCAGTACGTTGACGACCGTGAAATGCGTTAATTGCTCTTCTGATGGCTCTCCTTCCGGGGAGCCATTGCTGAAACCTCTACCGTAACAATCTGTACACTATTTACTCGATCCTGTTCGCATTTTTCCCTGACCTAACCGGGTAAGCTGATCATGTGTATTTCTTATACACATTCTTTACCACTAACAGGGAGAAAGTATGTTTCCAGAATACAGAGACCTTATTTCCCGACTGAAATCCGAGAATCCTCGTTTTCTGTCCTTATTCGAAAAACACAACAGCCTTGATCATGAGATTTCCAGACTGGAAGGTTCGGATGGTCGGGGATACAGTTTGGACATTGTTCGTCTTAAGAAACAGAAACTCCACCTGAAGGAAGATTTGCTCAAAATTTTGCAAAGAGAGAGTGTCAGTGAGAGCTAAATAGTACTGTGCTCACTGTGTACAAGGGCTTCCAGCGAGAAAAGGAAGCCCTTCCTGTTTCAGGCGTTAATCGACCATCACGCGTTTGTTTGTCGCCCCCCAGAGGATCGACATTTCAGTGAACAGCGCGCCGCTAATTTCTTCGACTTCTTCTGCGCTCACCTGCGCATTTCCCTGTTTTCCGAATAACACCACTTCATCGCCGGATGCAACCTGCGGTAGATCGGTCACATCAACAATCACGGTATTCATGGATGTTTTACCCAGCACAGGAACCCGCTGGCCGTGGATCAGTACGTGCCCCACGTTACTGAACACACGACGATATCCATCAGCATAACCCGTCGGAATATTGGCAAGAACGGAATTACGTTTAAGGGTATAGGTTCTGTCATACCCGACGGTATTTCCTTTGGGGTAATGGTTTACCGACGCGATTGCGGATTTAAACGTCATGACGCGTTTGTATTCGGTGCTGGCAATGGTATCGCCATAAAAAATACCGCCAACACGCACCATGTCGAGCCAGGATTCAGGAACGGTCAGGGTGGCGAACGTATTCGCGACATGCAGGGTGACATCTTCGCGCTTAAGCCCGGTAATATTGAGTACCTGGGCCGATTGCGTATTGAAACGGGCCAGATCGCGTTTCACCACCGCCGCATCTTCTTCCGGGAAATGCGACATGATGCCAACAATTTTCAGACCGGGTAACGCGGAAATAGCGCGGGCCTCTTCCAGACCTGACGCGGTGCTGACTTCCAGACCGTTTCGTGACATACCGCCAGAGTTCAGAGCGAGATGGATACGAATCGTTTTCCCTTTCTCCAGGGCAATTGCACTCAGTCGTTTAGCCATATCCAGATTACCAATCAGCTCTTCGGTATCAAAATCCGCCGCCTGGCGCATCTCTTTTTCCGTCGCGTTGCGAACGCGCATTAGCTGCGATGTATAACCTGACTGACGAACGGTGCTAATTTCCTCGTTGCTGGCGATGCCAATACACTGCACACCGTTTTGCATCATCACCGGCGTAACCAGTGAGAGATCGTGTCCATACGCATCGCCTTTAAGAATGGCGCACATCCGGGTTTTGTCTCCCAACAGTTGCTGAACTTTATGAATGTTATATTCCAGCGCGCTACGGGAAATTTCCAGCGTGGTATTATCCACAACCTGCTGTTTGTTTACGGCAAAGGGGACAGGACCCGCTTGCGTGGTGGGGACGGGTTGGTGACAGGCGGTAATCAGTAAAAGCGGAATAAGTGCTAAACGACCCAAAGGTGCTGCCATGCTTGCTCCTTAGCAATAGAATGAAAGTGTTGTTGTCATCATTACGGCCTATCCATGCATGGGATAACCGGACATCCAGAGTAACGACTTCCGCGCCAGAGATTGTTTCTAAGTGATTGCTGTTACAGCATAAAAATATGACATCCCTGGCGATAAACAGATTAATATCGGCTACTGCCAGTCAGAAATCCCCCGTTTACAATCGCAAAGGAGATAAACATGTCAGAAGTTATTACCGTCAGTGACACGCTGGAACTGCGGGCAGTGGAAGAACAACACGTCACGCCTTTGCATCAGTTGGTGCTCAAAAATAAAGTTTGGCTCCAGCGGTCGCTGAACTGGCCGCAGTTTGTCGAATCTGAGGACGATACGCGTAAGAATGTGCAGGGGAATATGATGTTGCACCAGCGTGGCTACGCCAAAATGTTCCTTATCTTCAAACAAGGTGAAGTGGTTGGTGTTATCTCGTTTAACCAAATAGAACCGTTGAACAAAGCGGCTTATATCGGCTACTGGTTGGATGAAGGTCATCAGGGACAGGGCATGATGTCCCGGTCGCTACAGGCATTGATTCATCATTATGCCCAGCGTGGCGAGATCCGTCGGTTCATTATTAAATGCCGCGTGGATAACCTGGAAAGCAACCAGGTGGCGCTGCGCAACGGTTTTCAGCTGGAAGGATGTTTAAAGCAGGCGGAGTTTCTCAATGATGGCTATCACGATGTGAATCTCTATGCCCGTATCATTGATAGCGTTTCAGAATAAACCGGCGAGGGGGGTGCGCGTAATACGCTGTTCGCCGTTGATAACTTTTGGCCCGCGCAGATGGATTGCATCGCCATCAAAGGCTTCAACGTGGGCCTGACCGGTTATCTCAATATGATGCTCGATCAGCACTTCCCCCAGAATACAGGCGTGACCTTCAATCAGGATGTGACCATCCAGCAAGAGTGGCCCGCCGCGTAATTTTGCATGCCCCCCGACCAGCACATGGTGTTTCAGGATACAGTTACCTTCAACCACGGCATGCTCAGCCACTTGTGAGCTATAGCGCAGGGTCGGTATCGCATCCTCATCGGTGCCAGCGATGATGCGGGCGTTACCGTATACCTTCGCACAATCGCAGATCCAAACGTTATTTTCCTCATTACCCTCGATGCGAGCACAATCAAAAACTTCGGCGCGGTGTTCAATAAAGGCGTAGTCAATGGTCGCATCGCCATAGATCTGCACCTGATGCACAATGCGTGAGTGGTTTACGGTTGCGCGATCATATATTTGTAGGGGTTGGTCACTTTCACGGGTTAACCCTTTGGCGGCGATGACTTCGGAGCCTCCCAGAACACGTGCATCACCCGACAGAATACACTCGCCACGTACAACAGAGTCCTGAATGGTGACGTTGTCACGTATTTGTGCGCCATGGCTAATTTCAGCCCGATCTATCCATACGGCACCGCCAATCTGTGCGCCTTCTCTGACCACGCTGGCCTGCGTAATACGGGCATTTCCTGAAATGGTTGCCCCCGCAAATGCCATCGCATTCTCATCGTAAATCCAGCAATTACCGCACTGCGCCAGTACGGCTTCATCATCAATCCAGCCTCCAGGCGTGCCAGCCGGAACATCATTAAAATCAATCAGTGCAATTATCTGGCGTAGTAATACGCTTCTTTTGTTGCCATTATCCTGATAACTGAAGGAGCGAGGCTCGTCGCTCAGACGGTATTTGGTCATAGCTCATTTCCGTGTTGCGCACCTTAGTTAAACGTAGCAAAGTTTTCCGTACTGGCTAAATCGCCATAATTTCCATAAAATGCATTTCAAATATACTTTAAAAAATAAACAAAATGAGTAATAACAAGCATAGTGATCGGGTCCTTAATCTTCCGGCCGGTTATTTTGGCATGGTACTGGGCACCATAGGCATGGGATTCGCCTGGCGATATGCCAGTCAGGTATGGTCGGTGAGCCACTGGATTGGCGATGGGTTAGTCATCCTGGCGATGGTTATTTGGGGTCTGTTAACGTTGGCTTTTCTGACCCGTTTAGTCCGTTTTCCCCAGAGTGTGCTGGCAGAAATTCGCCATCCGGTGATGAGCAGTTTTGTCAGCCTTTTTCCGGCAACAACCATGCTGGTCGCGATTGGTTTTGTTCCCTGGTACCGCCCGTTAGCCGTCGGGTTATTTAGCATTGGCGTGGTGATACAGCTATCGTACGCGGCCTGGCAAACGGCAGGCCTGTGGCGAGGTTCGCATCCCGAGGAGGCAACCACGCCGGGGTTGTATCTGCCAACCGTCGCCAATAACTTTATCAGCGCGATGGCCTGCGGTGCGCTCGGCTATAACGATGCCGGACTGGTATTTTTAGGGGCAGGGGTTTTCTCCTGGCTTAGCCTTGAACCGGTGATCCTGCAGCGTTTACGCAGTTCTGGTGAGTTGCCCGCGGTATTACGTACGTCGCTGGGTATTCAACTGGCACCCGCGTTAGTGGCCTGTAGCGCATGGCTTAGCGTCAACGGCGGAGAGGGCGATACGCTGGCGAAAATGCTGTTCGGCTATGGCCTGCTGCAGCTGCTGTTTATGCTTCGGCTGATGCCGTGGTATCTGTCCCAGCCGTTTAATGCGTCTTTCTGGAGCTTCTCGTTCGGCGTGTCGGCGCTGGCAACCACAGGGCTACATTTGGGACATGCCAGTGAATCGGGATTTTTCCATACGCTGTCGATTCCACTGTTTATTTTTACCAATTTTATCATTGCGTTATTACTGGTACGTACGTTTGCATTGCTGATGCAGGGGAAACTGCTCATCCGCACGGAGCGTGCTGCATTACTGAAATCTGAGGATAAATAATGACCCTTTGCGACGAAAACTACTTTACTGAAAAATACGATCTCACCCGGACCCATTCCGAGGTTGTTGAAGCGGCCAACATTGTCCCGCCAGGTAAAACACTGGATCTGGGCTGTGGCAATGGCCGTAACAGTCTGTATCTGGCGGCAAACGGCTATGACGTCACTGCGTGGGATAAAAATCCCATGAGCATCGCTAATCTTGAGCGCATCAAAGCGGCTGAAGGGTTGACCAATTTGCAGACGAACGTCGCAGATCTGAATGCACTCAGCTTTGATGGCGAATATGACTTTATTCTGTCTACCGTGGTGCTGATGTTCCTGGAAGCGAAAACGATCCCAGGGCTTATCGAAAATATGCAACGTTGCACGAAACCGGGTGGATATAATTTAATCGTAGCGGCAATGGATACCGATGATTTCCCGTGCACCGTCGGTTTCCCGTTTGCATTTAAAGCAGGTGAATTACGTCACTATTACAGTGGATGGGATCTGCTGAAATACAATGAAGACGTGGGTGAACTTCATCGTACAGATGAAAATGGCAACCGCATTAAACTGCGCTTTGCCACCATGCTGGCGCGTAAAACTGCCTGAACATCCCGTCTGGCTTAACTCTTTCTGCGTTCAGCATTTTTTTGTGCTGAGCGCAGAGAAAAAATTGTGCGGTCGTTACCATTTTTAGTACATCCAAAATGAAACTGTTTTGCTATCCTTTTTATGCATCATTGCGAAAACTAAAGGGATCGTTTCATGCGTACTCAAACTTTATTTAAAGTTGCAGTGCTTACTGGTCTGTTGGCATTATCGGGCTGTGCGTCAAAAGTGACGCAGCCGGATAAATATTCTGGGTTTTTAAAAAATTATTCTGACCTGAAGGAAACAAAATCAGCAACGGGACAACCGGTACTTCGTTGGGTTGACCCGAACTATAATGAATCCAAATATGACAGTATCGTGTATAACCCGATAACGTATTACCCGGTTCCTAAACCTACTACGCAGGTAGGACAGAAGGTTCTTGACCAACTGTTGAACTACACCAACACGCAGATGAAAACGGCCATCAGCAAGCGCAAACCTCTGGTGGCAACACCAGGGCCACGCAGTCTGATTTTCCGCGGGGCAATCACCGGTGTTGCGACCAGCAAAGAAGGTCTGCAATTCTATGAAGTGATCCCGGTTGCGCTGCTCGTTGCAGGAACACAAATGGCGACGGGTCACCGTACCATGGATACCCACCTTTATTTTGAGGGTGAGCTGATCGATCCGGCAACCAATAAACCTGTGATTAAAGTTGTGCGTCAGGGTGAAGGTAAAGACCTGAACAACGAAAGCACGCCAATGGCGTTCGAAACGTTGAAGAAAGTTGTTGATGACATGGCGACAGATGCCTCCATGTTTGATGTGAACAAAAAATAATAATGAAGAACGCACCATCTGCGGATGGTGCGTTTTTTTATGCCACTCGCCGACGGTACAACAGTTTTCCCATCAAGGCTTCCGGGCGTGCAAACATCACCAGATTTCCCAGCAAAATCAGCACTAAACCGGCAATCGCGTTAGCCTGCCAGACATACCCTTCATACAGCGTTGACAGCGTGAGCGCCACCAGAGGGAAAAGCAACGTACTGTAAGCGGCCTTACTCGGACCGATGCGTCCTACCAGTGTGAAATAAGCGCCAAAGGCAATTACAGAGCCAAAAATAGCCAGATACAACAGTGCGCTAAGGTAGCTAAACGTCCACTCCGGTGTGAAGTCATCACCGCGAACCAGTGCAATGGTGGCAATCAGCAAGGTACCGTACAGCATGGCCCAGCTGTTGGTGGTCATCACCTCCAGTCCTTTTTTCTGATGACGCAGGCTTATCATATTGCCCAGGGAAAAACCAAACGTTCCCAGAGCGCTTAAACCAATACCCAGCAGAAGCGAGTGATTCAGGCCGCTATTGACCAAATCCTGCCAGAACAGGGTGATGATACCCGTCAACCCCAGCGCCGCGGCGAAATAAAAGCGTAGCGGTGGTTTTTGACCAAAAAATACAAAACTATTCACCGCATTAAACAGCACGGCCATCGAGAAAATTACTGATTCCAGACCGGTGTTAATCCAGGCCGCTGCCGTGTAAAAACACCAGAAATTGAAGCAAAAAACACAGCCGCCCTGTAACAGACAAAACAGATGGTCGCGCCCGGAGAGCTTACGCAATTTGCCGCTGAACAGCAGGAGAAGGATCATCACCGAGCTGGCGACCGCAAAGCGCCAAAAGATAGAGACCGGAGCAGCAACGGGCCCTTGCTGCAGGTAAATGGCAATCCATGTCGTTCCCCATATCACGACCACCAGGCAGTACAACAATGCGTTCATACATCTCTCTCATTTTTGTATTTAAGCGCACAGAGTGGCATGACTGGCTGGGGTTGGCTTTCATCTGATTGCGGTCGACTTGCAAAATCTTGCGCTTTTTTCTCGCAAACATGAAAAGGAGGCTGTTAACAACATGTCGCTGATATAGACTGAAAGCCTGCTAACTTATTCTGAATGTGATGGTATGTCTCAGCCCTATGGCGCCTTTGAAAACTTACGCAAACATAATGCCGTGCTGCATGAATCGGTTGCGTTACATTCAGGTATCCAACTGGCGGCGTGGTCAAACAAACGCGACACCATTACCCAATATTGCGATCACCACACACTCAGCTTATATGTCGCGGATGGCTACGAGAGCTATCACAAGACGGCTGGGGGCTGGAAAAACGGCGGCGGCCCGGATCGCTTCTGCCTGATGCCGAAAGACAGCGAATCCAGTTGGGACATTCGTGACGATCTCTCCTTTGTACATCTTTATTGTACCGACGCGCATCTACGGGAAGTGGGTGAGAAAGTGTGGGACAAAAGCCCTTATAGCTTCACGCTGGACGAACACACGTTCGGCAGCGATCCGGGGATCACGGCGGTTTATCGCCAGTTTTTACTGGGTAATGACTGGCAGCAACCGGCTAATCACCTGACGCTCAGTGCGGCATCTTCGCTGTTACTGACGCACCTGATTCAGCATTACAGCAATGTTCAATGGCGGCCGCCGGTGGTAACTGGTGGGCTTGCGCCAGCGACATTGCGCAACGTGCTGGCCTATATTGACGCACATCTGGCCTACCCAATGACCCTCAGCGATTTGGCTGGCGAAGCGGCACTGAGCGATTTCCACTTTGCCAGAATGTTTCGCCAGTCGATGAATATGGCCCCGCATCAGTATGTTATGCAGCGTCGTATGGCGCTGGCGCAGCAACTGGTCTGTTATTCTTCACGTAGTTTGTCAGATATCGCAATGGCTTGCGGATTCAGTTCAGCAAGCCATTTTAGCAACCGGTTTAAGCAGGTGACGGGCAAGACGCCAACGCAATTACGTGCGTCGCGATAACCTCAGCACGGCATAACATATCCCTCCGGCGATTAATCCCCAGAACGCAGAACCGATCCCCAATAAAGTCAAACCACTGGCAGTAACCAGAAAGGTGACGATGGCAGCATCTCGCTCAGCTTCATGAAGCAATGCCTGATACAGACTACCGCTAATCGTACCGAGCAAGGCCAGCCCAGCCAGCATCTGGATCCAGCTTGCCGGCAAAGCGGCCATCAATCCGGTTACCGACCCACCAAACACCCCGGCCAGAAGGTAGAACATTCCGGCAGCGGCAGCGGCTAACCAGCGTCGCCGGGCATCCGGATGCGCATCCGGACTCTGGCAAATTGCAGCGGTGATGGCGGCAATACAGATGGAGTAGACGCCAAAGGGAGAAAACAGTAACGCCAGCAGCCCCGTGAAAATAATCAGCGGTGAAACGGGCAAGGAATAACCTGACGCTTTCATGGTGGCAATACCCGGGGCATTTTGTGACGCCATGGTGACCAGGAAGAACGGCACTGCGATGCTGATACTGTATGCAAGAGAAAAGTGAGGGGCGATGAATTCAGGCATCACCGGAGATAAATCAATGTCATTAGTGACAATGTCACCTTTTAGCAGTGCGATGGCAATACCCACCAGCATGGCAGCAATGACGGCGTATCTGGGGGCGACAACTTTTAGCACCAGCCACGCCAGCAGCATGCTGCCGCACAGGAGAAGTTCATTATTAAGGCTATTGAATGCCTGCAAACCAAAACGCAGTAGGATCCCGGCCAGCATTGCCGATGCCAGTGAGTGTGGGATTATCTGCATCAGACGTGCAAACAACCCCGTCACACCACACAGGACTATCAACGCGTTAGCAACAATAAAAACGCCGATAGCATCCTGAATGGTCACGCCTTGCAGACCCGTAACCAGCAGCGCAGCACCAGGCGTAGACCAGGCGGTCAGGATGGGAGCACGATACCACACTGACAATGCCAGCGTACTCGCGCCCATCGCGATTCCCAGTGCGGTCATCCAGCCAGCAATCTGCCCGGTTGTTGCGCCTGCGGCTATCGCCGCTTGCCAGATGATGGCTGCTGAGCTTGCATAGCCGACCAGCACGGCAACAAAACCAGATAAAACGGTGGGCAAAGGGATTGATAATGTGCGCATAGCGACTCCGCGTGCGTTATAACGGTCATTCACTGTAGCACTGTGCGTTATAGCGTACAAGTGATAAGCTGATGAACAGAAACAGGAGATAGAGGAAGGTGACAATGGACAATTTAACCCACTATCTGGCTACCACGCTCCGGACATTACGTCACCAGCGGGAATGGAGTCTGTCGCGTCTGGCAGAAGAAACGGGTGTATCTAAGGCCATGTTGGGACAGATAGAACGCAATGAATCCAGTCCAACAGTGGCGACGCTATGGAAAATTGCCACCGGACTGAACGTGCCGTTTTCGACGTTTATTTCACCACCAGAGTCAGCAGGCACAGCGACGTTTGATCCCCAACAGCAGGCAATGATAGTGACACCGCTGTTTCCATGGGACCCACAACTCTGCTTTGACCATTTTTCAATATTGCTGGCACCGGGGGCGTTGAGCGAATCTACCCCGCATGAAACCGGTGTGATTGAGCACGTAGTGGTGATTAGTGGCCTGCTGGATATGTGCATTGATGGGCAGTGGCGAACCATCAAATCAGGTGAGGGTGTCCGTTTTGCGGGGGATACTGCACATAGTTATCGTAACAGTGGCGAACAGACGGTTCACTTTCATTCCCTGATCCATTACCCACGCGGTTAATCGGGAAAACTATTCCGAAATGCCGCGCTTCTGACTACAATAGCCGCCATTTTTACCGCTTGTGGATGGTAACAACTGTATGCGCCAGCAACCTCATCACCTTGAATTGTTAAGCCCGGCTCGTGATACCGCCATTGCGCGCGAAGCCATTTTGCACGGCGCGGATGCCGTATACATTGGCGGCCCCGGTTTTGGTGCGCGTCACAACGCCAGTAACAGCCTGAAAGACATCGCTGAACTGGTGCCATTCGCTCATCGATATGGGGCGAAAATCTTTGTGACGTTAAACACGATTTTGCATGATGATGAGCTGGAACCTGCTCAGCGGTTAATTACCGATTTGTATCAGACGGGTGTTGATGCGCTGATTGTGCAGGATATGGGGATTATGGAACTGGATATCCCGCCGATTGAACTGCATGCCAGTACCCAGTGTGATATTCGCAGCGTTGAGAAGGCGAAGTTTCTTTCTGACGTCGGATTCACGCAGATTGTACTGGCGCGCGAACTGAGTCTTGAGCAGATTCATGCGATTCATCAGGCGACGGACGCGACGATCGAGTTTTTCATCCACGGTGCGTTATGCGTTGCTTATTCAGGCCAGTGTTATATCTCTCATGCGCAAACCGGGCGCAGCGCTAACCGCGGCGACTGTTCACAAGCCTGCCGACTACCGTATACCCTGAAAGACGATCAGGGCCGGGTGGTGTCGTATGAAAAACACCTGCTGTCGATGAAAGATAATGATCAGACCGCCAACCTCGGTGCATTGATTGATGCCGGAGTACGTTCCTTCAAAATTGAAGGGCGCTACAAAGACATGAGCTATGTGAAGAACATCACTGCACATTATCGGCAGATGCTGGATGCCATCATCGAAGAACGCGGCGATCTGGCACGTTCATCCGCAGGTCGCACTGAGCATTTCTTCACACCATCTACAGAGAAAACGTTCCACCGCGGCAGCACTGACTATTTTGTCAATGCCCGTAAAGGCGACATCGGCGCATTCGACTCACCTAAATTCATTGGCTTGCCAGTGGGTGAGGTACTGAAGGTGGCGAAGGATTATCTTGATGTCGAGGTGACGGAGCCACTGGCAAACGGGGATGGCCTGAACGTATTGATTAAGCGTGATGTGGTTGGATTCCGTGCCAATACTGTAGAAAAAACGGGGAATAACCGTTATCGGGTATGGCCGAATGAAATGCCATCGGACCTGCACAAAGTGCGGCCGCACCATCCGCTCAATCGCAATCTCGATCATAACTGGCAGCAAGCGTTAACCAAGACATCCAGCGAACGCCGTGTCGCGGTTGATATTGAATTAGGTGGCTGGCAGGAACAGTTGATCCTGACGTTGACCAGTGAAGACGGCGTGAGTATCACCCATACGCTGGATGGCCAGTTTGAAGAAGCGAACCATGCCGAAAAAGCGTTGAGTAATTTGCAGGATGGTCTGGCAAAACTTGGACAGACGCTGTACTACGCCCGTGATATTCAGGTGAATCTGCCGGGGGCGCTGTTTGTTCCGAATGGTCAACTCAACCAACTTCGCCGCGAAGCCATCGACATGCTGGATACCGCGCGTCTGGAAAACTACCAGCGTGGCAGTCGTAAGCCCGTTGCCCAGCCGGCACCGGTCTATCCGCAGACGCATTTGAGTTTTCTGGCAAACGTCTATAACCATAAAGCGCGTGAGTTTTACCACCGTTATGGTGTCCAGTTGATTGATGCAGCATATGAAGCGCATGAAGAAAAGGGCGATGTTCCGGTGATGATTACCAAGCATTGCCTGCGTTTTGCATTCAATCTGTGTCCGAAACAGGCAAAAGGGAATATCAAAAGCTGGAAAGCCACACCGATGCAATTGGTAAATGGTGATGAAGTGTTGACGCTGAAATTTGATTGCCGACCGTGCGAAATGCACGTTATCGGCAAGATGAAACACCACATTCTGAAAATGCCGTTGCCGGGCAGCGTAGTGGCTTCTGTCAGCCCTGATGAGCTGATGAAAACACTGCCGAAGCGGAAAGGCTAACTCAGGTGTGTATCTGGCTTGCGTGATTTTTGCCAGTGATGGTGTTCGCGTAGATCGGCGGCGGATTCTTCCGCCGTCACTCTTAGCTCATCGCTGTCTGCCGTGTGGCGTAACAAATGATCGGCATCCTGTACCTGAAGATATTCATGTCCCTGATGAGTAGCGAAAAGCTGGCCGGAGAAAAGCGCGCTGGCCAGCAATAACACCGTTAACCCTTTCTTAAACATCATGCACCCTCTGGCACGTTAGCTGTGGACGTAGCGATAATTTCGCCGGGTGACTATTCAATAATTTAATTGCCGTAAAGGCAATCGTCCGTTGCATAAAATCGAGAGTTATTGCGCGTTTGTTTAATAAGTGAGGGCGGTGAGTTCGCCGGGAAGTGCAGGCGCCGCCCGGCTTTTATTCATGTTTATCAGGATTTAAAGCCTGCCGCGGTCATCAGCAGGCGAAAGAACATACCGACGGCGGCCAGCGCTAATACGCTTCCCCCCCACAGGATCACCAACCACATCAGACGTTTCCAGATTGATTGTTCCATCAATGATACCCCTCACCATGTTGAACTTTGCCGCGAAAGACGTAGTAGCTCCAGAAGGTGTACACCAGAATGATTGGGATAATCAGTAGCGCTCCCACCAACATAAAGCCCTGGCTTTGCGTCGGCGCCGCGGCCTGCCAAAGGGTAATAGACGGCGGAATAATATGTGGCCAGATACTGATCCCCAGACCGCTGAAACCGAGGAAAATTAAACCCAGCGTCAATATAAATGGCAGGGCATGACTATGTTGCTGACCCAGAGAACGCCACAGCCACAGGCTGATGAGTGCGACCAGCAGCGGAACCGGCATCAGGAACCACAGATTTGGCAGGCTAAACCAACGATCGGCAATCGCACTGTGTGCCAGTGGTGTCCACAAACTGATAATGACAATGACGACCAGCAGCGCCAGCAGCAGTTTTTTTGCCACATTGCGCATTTTATCCTGTAGCGGGTTTTCGCTTTTCATTACCAGCCATGTTGCGCCAAGCAGCGCGTAGGCCACGACCAGCCCCAGCCCGCAAAACAGCGTGAAAGGCGTTAGCCAGTCAAACGGTCCACCGCTGTAGCTGCGGCCAGTAACGGAAAATCCATTGAGGACCGCACCCACGACTACCCCTTGGGTAAACGTGGCAAGAATTGAACCGCCCAGAAAGGCTTTATCCCAGAACGGTCGGTGTGCAGGCGTGGCTTTGAAACGAAACTCAAAGGCAACGCCGCGAAAAATCAGGCCAATCAGCATCAGGGTGAGTGGGATCGTCAGCGCATCGACAATCACCGCATAGGCCAGAGGAAATGCGCCAAATAATCCTGCGCCGCCCAGTACCAGCCAGGTTTCATTCCCATCCCATACTGGTGCGACGCTGTTGACCATCACGTCGCGGTCATCAGCATCCTGAATGGCGGGGAATAAGATGCCGATCCCAAGATCAAAGCCGTCCATCACGATATACATCAGCGTGGCGAACACGATAATAACAAACCAGATAACTGATAAATCAATACCCATTAGCGATGAGCCTCAGCTTGAGAATCGAGGACCGCAGCGGAAAGCGGCCGTGCCGGTGTGCCAGTTGGCGGAAGGGTCGGGTCATCTTCCTGTGGCCCTTTACGGATCAGGCGAATCATGTAGCTATAGCCCACACCGAAGACCGAACTGTAAACCACAAAGAAGGCCAGCAGACTGATGCTCATATGCAAATCACCATGTGCGGAAACCGCGTCCGCTGTGCGTTGCAAACCGTAAACTACCCACGGCTGACGACCAACTTCAGTGGTGACCCAACCGGCCAGAATAGCGATCAGACCAGACGGCCCCATCCACAGCGCGAAACGCAGGAAGGGACGTGAGGTATACAGGCGTTGCTTGTAACGTAACCACAAGGCGAATGTGCCCAACAGGATCATCAGCATGCCAAGCCCCGCCATGATGCGGAACGACCAAAACACCATGGTGGAATTGGGCCGGTCTTCTTTAGGAAACTCTTTTAGCGCCGGGACCTGTTTATCCAGGCTGTGAGTCAGAATTAGACTTCCCAGCGCCGGAATTTCCAGCCCATAGCGGGTACGCTCTTGCTCCATATCTGGCCAACCGAACAGTAGCAACGGAGTGGGTTCGCCGGGCGGGTTTTCCCAGTGCCCCTCGATGGCGGCAATTTTGGCAGGCTGATGCTTAAGCGTATTCAACCCGTGCATATCGCCAATCAACGCCTGCAACGGGGCGACGATTAACGTCATCCACAGCGCCATAGAAAACATGGCGCGAATAGCCGGGGTGTTATTCCCGCGTAATAAATGCCATGCCCCTGACGCTGCGACAAACAGCGCGCTGCTCAGGAAGGCGGCGACCGACATATGCAGCAGGCGATAAGGGAATGACGGGTTGAAAATAACGGCAAACCAGTCCACAGGAACGACCTGTCCATTGACGATTTCATAGCCCTGTGGGGTCTGCATCCAACTGTTGGAGGCCAGTATCCAGAAGGTCGAAATAATTGTCCCCAGCGCAACCATGCAAGTCGCGAAGAAGTGCAGGCCTGGCCCCACACGGTTCCAGCCAAACAGCATGACCCCGAGGAAACCTGCTTCGAGGAAGAAAGCGGTTAACACTTCATAGGTCAGTAGTGGCCCGGTGATGCTCCCGGCAAACTCGGAAAAACCGCTCCAGTTAGTACCGAACTGATAAGCCATCACCAGCCCGGACACGACGCCCATACCAAAGTTTACGGCGAAGATTTTGGACCAGAAATGATACAGCGAACGCCAGGTTGGATTTTTGGTTTTCAACCAGAGACCTTCCAGCACCGCCAGATAGCTGGCAAGACCGATAGTAATGGCCGGAAAAATGATGTGAAAGGATACCGTAAACGCGAACTGGATCCTCGCCAGGTGAAACGCGTCAAGACCGAACATGCTTAACTCCGCAGGCAAAATTGATTTGGCGCAATTCTAAGCCCCTGGCGGAATGTGGGGCAGAAACAGAACAGTTCTTTTTAACCATAACAGTTGTGCAGCTGTTATAGGTCGCACGATCTGATATGCAATCTGGTCACCGCATTTGAATTTTACTTCGACGATAATGAGTTTATCCCGTGGCCTGCGGTGATTGACGGTGCTGATTACTATGTGAACATCACCTGTTTATTCGCCTTAAAGCACACCCCGAAAATTGATTCTGTACAGATAGCTGCCCGGGCCTCAGGCAAAGATCTTTTGCCAACAATGTTGTAAAACTGTTAACTATAACAGTTCTGAAAAAATCGTTATTTATGTAGACTGATATATACAGAGGTTGTCACCGATACCGAATATCAGGATGAAAAATGAAGAAGTACCAGCGACTGGCGGAGCAAATTCGCGATCAAATCGCGTCTGGCGTATGGCAACCAGGCGATCGGTTGCCCTCTTTGCGTGAGCAGGTGGCAAGCAGCGGGATGAGTTTTATGACCGTGGGGCATGCCTACCAACTGCTGGAAAGTCAGGGGCGGATCATTGCCCGGCCACAGTCGGGTTATTATGTTGCTGCACGTCCCGAGCGCGAAGCCGCCGTGCCGCAGATACAGGTCATGCGCGATGAAGCCGTGGATATCAACACCTACATCTTTGACATGCTGCAGGCCAGTCGTGATGCATCAGTGATGCCGTTTGCATCCGCTTTCCCCGATCCGCGCTTATTTCCGCTTCAGCAGCTTAATCGTTCGCTGGCTCAGGTGAGTAAAACGGCTACCGCCATGAGTGTTATCGAAAACCTGCCGCCAGGAAATGATGAACTGCGTCATGCGATTGCCCGTCGATATGCACAACAGGGAATGACCCTTTCTCCGGATGAAATTGTAATCACCACCGGCGCGCTTGAAGCGCTTAACCTGAGCCTGCAGGCCGTCACTGAGCCGGGGGACTGGGTGATTGTCGAAAACCCGTGTTTTTACGGCGCATTGCAGGCTCTGGAGCGATTGCGCCTGAAGGCGTTGTCCGTTGCCACCGACGTTAAGGAAGGAATCGACCTTGTCGCACTGGAGCAGACGCTACAGGAGTACCCGGTCAAAGCCTGCTGGCTGATGACCAACAGCCAAAACCCACTGGGTTTTACGCTCAGCGCAGAGAAAAAAGCCCATCTGGTCGCATTATTGGAAAAATACAATGTGATGCTGATTGAGGATGATGTTTACAGCGAACTCTATTTTGGCCGGGAGAAACCGCTGCCGGCTAAAGCCTGGGATCGAGGGGACAGGGTGTTGCACTGTTCATCGTTCTCGAAATGTCTGGTCCCCGGCTTTCGCATCGGTTGGGTTGCTGCCGGGAAACATGCCCGTCGAATTCAGCGGCTCCAGTTGATGAGCACCTTATCCACCAGTTCCCCCATGCAGCTTGCGCTGGTGGACTACCTGTCGACCCGGCGTTATGACGCGCATTTGCGACGGCTGCGTCGTCAGCTGGCGGAACGCAAACAGCAGGCCTGGCAAACGTTGCTGCGTCATCTTCCGGCAGAGGTCAAAATACACCATAACGACAGCGGTTATTTTCTGTGGCTCGAACTGCCAGAACCGCTGGATGCGGGAGAGCTCAGCACCCAGGCACTGGCACACCACATCAGCATTGCGCCAGGTAAGATGTTTTCAACCTCAGGGACATGGTCACGTTTCTTTCGTTTTAATACCGCATGGCACTGGGGTGAACGCGAAGAACAGGCGGTTAAGCAGCTTGGAAAATTAATTCGCGAGATGATGAAATAAAACGGAATGTGCTATTCAATATAAAAGAATAGCGCATTCTTATTTTAGAAATAGTGAATGTTAAACCCTGATGTTATTTATATCAGGTGCCACCATACGAAATATCAATAGTTCTTCCAGGTGCCACCTTGGCACCTAACTCCTTGTCTATACTCCAGAAGATTAAATCACCTTGCTAAACACGTGGCGTAATGAGCGTTAGCTCACAACCTGATTAAATTTCCTTGCGCCAGCAGGAACGCTTTCAACACCCCGACTATTTTTAGGAAAGGACATATATTTACGGCAAGGCTGCCGCTCAATATTTTTTCGACAGGAGTAAGACGTTATGAGCAAGCAATTTGCCCTCAGTAGCTTGTGTGCACTCAGTATGACGCTGATGACAGCCCAGGCAGCCGAACCCCCAACATCATTAGATAAACCGGAAGGGCGCCTGGATATTATTGCCTGGCCGGGTTATATCGAACGTGGACAAACCGATAAACAATATGACTGGGTTTCACAGTTTGAGAAGGAAACCGGTTGTGCCGTCAATGTTAAAACAGCGGCCACATCAGACGAAATGGTGAGCCTGATGGCGAAAGGCGGCTATGACCTGGTGACGGCGTCTGGCGATGCTTCACTGCGCCTGATTATGGGCAAACGTGTCCAGCCTATAAATCCTGCGCTTATCCCAAACTGGAAAATTATCGATCCGCGTGTGGTCAAAGGAGAATGGTTTAACGTCGGGGGGAAAGTTTACGGCACTCCGTATCAATGGGGGCCCAACTTGCTGATGTATAACACCAAAATTTTCCCAACACCGCCAGATAGCTGGAACGTGGTGTTCGTCGAGCAAAAACTTGAAGACGGAAAAAGCAATAAAGGGCGAGTCCAGGCGTACGATGGTCCGATCTATATCGCCGATGCGGCGCTGTTCGTCAAAGCCACTCAGCCGCAGTTGGGTATCACCGATCCCTATCAGCTGACCGAGAAACAGTATCAGGCGGTCACCAAAGTCCTGAGCGATCAGCACGCACTGATCCATCGCTACTGGCATGACACCACTGTACAAATGAGTGACTTCAAAAACGAAGGTGTGGTGGCATCAAGCGCCTGGCCTTATCAGGCTAACGCCCTGAAAGCTGAAGGCCAGCCAATTGCCACGGTTTTCCCGAAAGAGGGCGTCACCGGTTGGGCTGACACCACCATGCTGCATAGCGAAGCGAAGCATCCTGTTTGTGCTTACAAATGGATGAACTGGTCATTAACCCCGAAAGTTCAGGGCGACGTCGCTGCCTGGTTTGGATCTCTGCCGGTAGTCCCTGAAGGTTGTAAAGCCAGCCCGCTGCTGGGCGAAAAAGGCTGTGAAACCAACGGCTATAGCTATTTTGACAAGATTGCTTTCTGGAAAACGCCAATCGCAGAAGGTGGAAAATTCGTTCCTTACAGTCGCTGGACG
Organism: Citrobacter sp. Igbk 17; assembly: GCF_028069775.1. Lineage (NCBI taxonomy): Bacteria > Pseudomonadati > Pseudomonadota > Gammaproteobacteria > Enterobacterales > Enterobacteriaceae > Citrobacter > Citrobacter sp. Igbk 17. Next base: position 33,390 of record NZ_JANEWI010000018.1, read on the forward strand.
CAGGATTACATCGCCATTATGGGCGGTCGTTAATTCCGCTGGGGGTTTTATGACGTACGCAGTGGAGTTTCATAATGTCTCGCGTCTGTACGGGGATGTTCGTGCAGTTGATGGGGTAAGTATTGCAATTAATGATGGTGAGTTTTTCTCTATGCTGGGGCCATCCGGCTCCGGCAAAACGACCTGTCTGCGCATGATTGCAGGGTTTGAACAGCTTTCGGGCGGTTCAATTAAAATTTTTGGTAAGCAAGCCAGTGAATTACCGCCCTGGGAACGGGACGTCAATACGGTGTTTCAGGATTACGCACTATTCCCGCATATGTCGATTCTCGACAACGTGGCTTATGGGCTGATGGTGAAAGGCATTGATAAAAAGCAGCGGCATGCCAGGGCGCGAGAAGCGTTAGATAAGGTTGCGCTCGGCTTTGTCTATGAGCGCAAGCCATCACAACTCTCTGGTGGACAGCGTCAGCGTGTCGCGATTGCCCGTGCGTTGGTCAATGAGCCTCGCGTTTTACTGTTGGATGAGCCACTCGGTGCGTTGGATCTCAAGCTACGCGAACAGATGCAACTGGAGCTGAAAAAACTCCAGCAGTCACTCGGCATCACCTTTATCTTTGTCACCCACGATCAGGGTGAGGCGCTGTCGATGTCCGATCGTGTAGCGGTATTTAACAATGGTCGTATCGAGCAGGTGGATTCACCCCGCGAACTCTACATGCGTCCGCGCACGCCGTTTGTGGCGAGTTTTGTGGGGACGTCAAACGTCTTTGACGAAGCGATGTCGGCAAACGTCTGCGGGTTGCAGGGGATGTTCTCGCTGCGCCCGGAACATATTCGGTTAAATGATATGGGGGGCGAGGTTCAGGCTCGGGGGGTCATTCAGGCGGTGCAGTACCAGGGGGCGGCGACGCGTTTTGAGCTGAAACTTGCGGGCGGTGAAAAATTGCTGGTGAGCCAGGCGAACCTGACGGGAGAAATGCTGCCGTCGACGCTGTCGCCGGGTCAGCAGGTGATGGCATCGTGGTCACGCGATGTCATGGTTCCGCTGATAGAGGAGAGGTGAATGGCTATGAACGTCATACATTCGCCCGCACAGCCGACAAAGCTGAACCGTATCTCGGGGTTCTTCTGGCGTAATCCAGGGCTTGGGCTGTTTTTGCTGCTGCTCGGGCCGTTGATGTGGTTTGGCATCGTCTACTTTGGATCGTTGCTGACGCTGTTGTGGCAAGGTTTTTACACCTTCGACGATTTCACTATGTCGGTGACGCCAGACCTGACGCTGGCGAATCTGCAGGCGCTGTTTAATCCGGCCAATTACGACATCATTGTACGAACGTTGACAATGGCGGTGGCGGTGACGATTGCCAGCGCCATTCTGGCGTTCCCGATGGCATGGTATATGGCGCGCTATACCAGTGGCAAAATGAAAGCCTTTTTTTACATTGCCGTCATGTTGCCGATGTGGGCGAGCTATATCGTCAAAGCCTATGCGTGGACGCTGCTGTTAGCGAAAGACGGCGTGGCGCAGTGGTTTTTAACCCATCTCGGGCTGGAGCCACTGTTGACCGCTTTCCTCACTTTGCCTGCTGTCGGCGGTAATACGCTGTCAACATCGGGATTAGGGCGCTTTTTGGTTTTTGTCTACATCTGGCTCCCCTTTATGATCCTGCCGGTTCAGGCTGCTCTGGAACGGCTTCCACCCTCGCTTTTGCAGGCATCGGCTGATTTGGGTGCGCGCCCTCGTCAAACCTTCCGCTATGTGGTTTTCCCGCTGGCAATACCCGGTATAGCCGCAGGTTCTATCTTTACTTTCTCACTGACGCTCGGTGACTTTATTGTGCCGCAACTGGTGGGACCGCCGGGATATTTCATCGGCAACATGGTGTATTCGCAACAAGGGGCTATCGGCAATATGCCAATGGCGGCGGCATTCACTCTGGTGCCAATTGTCTTAATTGCACTGTATCTGGCGTTCGTGAAGCGTCTGGGAGCTTTCGATGCACTCTGAACGCGCACCCTGGTTACTCAAACTGGCAGCATGGGGAGGGGTTCTTTTTCTGCACTTTCCCATCCTCATCATTGGCACCTATGCTTTTAATACAGAGGAGGCTGCTTTTAGTTTTCCGCCGCAGGGACTGACACTGCGTTGGTTTAGCGTGGCGGCGCAGCGTAGCGATATCCTTGAATCAGTGACGTTGTCACTTAAAATCGCTGCGTTGTCGACAGCAATCGCTCTGGTACTGGGTACGCTGGCGGCGGCTGCACTATGGCGCAGGGATTTTTTCGGTAAAAGCGCAATATCGCTGTTGCTGCTGTTGCCGATTGCGCTGCCGGGCATTATTACCGGCCTGGCACTGCTGACGGCATTTAAGACCATCAACCTGGAGCCGGGTTTTCTCACGATCGTGGTGGGTCATGCGACGTTTTGCGTGGTGGTTGTCTTTAACAACGTCGTGGCGCGTTTTCGCCGCACCTCATGGAGTCTGGTTGAAGCGTCTATGGATCTTGGCGCCAACGGCTGGCAAACCTTTCGTTATGTCGTGCTGCCCAATCTGGCATCAGCACTGCTGGCGGGCGGTATGCTGGCGTTTGCCTTGTCGTTTGATGAAATCATCGTGACAACGTTCACCGCCGGACATGAAAGAACACTTCCTCTGTGGCTGCTCAATCAACTGGGCCGTCCACGAGATGTGCCTGTTACCAACGTTGTGGCATTGCTGGTAATGCTGGTAACAACATTGCCAATTTTAGGGGCCTGGTGGCTAACGCGTGAAGGCGACACCGTCGCCGGAAACGGTAAATAAACGACGATATGGGAAATTGCTATGCAACATCAATTACTGATTAACGGTGAGCTGGTCAGCGGTGAAGGTGAAAAGCAACCAGTTTATAACCCTGCCACTGGTGAACTTATTCTGGAGATTGCTGAGGCGTCAGCCATGCAGGTTGATGCCGCAGTGCGCGCGGCAGACAACGCGTTTGCCGCCTGGGGCCAAACCACGCCGAAAGTGCGTTCGGAGCTGTTGTTAAAGCTGGCGGATACCATTGCAGATAATGCACAGACCTTCGCGGAGCTGGAATCGCTCAACTGCGGTAAACCGCTACATTGTGTGCTTAATGATGAAATTCCGGCCATCGTGGATGTTTTCCGTTTCTTTGCGGGGGCAGCGCGCACCCTGCAAGGACAGGCCGCCGGGGAATATCTGGAAGGGCATACTTCCATGATTCGTCGCGATCCGTTAGGTGTGGTGGCTTCCATCGCGCCCTGGAACTATCCGCTCATGATGGCGGCATGGAAACTGGCTCCGGCACTGGCCGCCGGCAACTGTGTGGTGATTAAACCTTCAGAAATTACCCCGCTGACGGCGCTTAAATTGGCGGAATATGCGAAAGATATTTACCCGGCAGGCGTGATTAACGTTCTGTTTGGCCGTGGTAAAACGGTGGGCGATCCGCTGACCGGTCATGAAAAAGTACGCATGGTTTCACTGACCGGCTCAATTGTGACCGGGGAACATATTATCCAGCATACTGCGCCTTCGATTAAACGCACGCATATGGAGCTCGGTGGGAAAGCCCCGGTGATTATTTTTGATGATGCCGATCTTGATGCGGTGGTCAGTGGTGTACGGACCTTTGGGTACTACAACGCCGGACAGGATTGCACTGCTGCGTGTCGAATCTACGCGCAAAAAGGCATCTATGATGCGTTGGTCGAAAAACTCGGCGCCGCCGTTGCCAGCCTGAAAATTGGCGCACCGAATGATGAAACGACAGAACTAGGACCGTTAAGCTCACAGGCGCATCTTGACAGGGTAGTAAAAGCGGTTGATGACGCGAAAGCGCTCGGACACATCAAGGTCATCGCCGGCGGCAAAAAAGTGGAGGGTTCAGGTTACTATTTTGCGCCAACGTTGCTGGCGGGCGCGAAACAGGAAGATGCTATTGTGCAGCGCGAGGTCTTTGGTCCGGTGGTCAGTGTTACCGTCTTTGATGATGAAGATCAGGTCCTGGCGTGGGCCAATGATTCGAAGTATGGACTGGCATCGTCAGTCTGGACGCGGGATGTTGGTCGCGCGCACCGACTGAGCGCCCGGCTGCAGTATGGCTGTACCTGGGTCAACACCCACTTCACTCTGGTGAGTGAAATGCCGCATGGGGGACAAAAACAATCAGGCTATGGCAAGGACATGTCGGTCTACGGACTGGAAGATTACACGGTGATTCGCCATGTCATGATCAAGCATGAGTAATATCTTAAACCGTTGACGGTAAAAGGGGCACGGATAGCTAAATATCGACAAACGTGTCTCTATACTATGCGCGCCACTGGCCTCGTCGCCATCGGACGGCGGTAAGTTGGAAATATCCGCGAGGTCAGGCTAATTTGCACATAATCAGGCCCCGGCACAATGTCGGGGCCTGATTATTTAGGTGATTGTTCTAACGACGGCACAGGCTACATAGCCAGGCGATGAACGCACAGACAGTCAGAACCAGTCCCAGTTGCTGCACGATACCCGCTAACCCTAACATCATTCCCAATAACAGGTAGTAGCATAATCCGAACAGAGCCCCCGCGGCCCCGGCCTGTTCACGATAGTGATGCAGAGCCTGACTCAGCACATTGGGGATCGCGATGCCATAGGCAACAACAACCCCGACCACAGGCAGCAGAATCCAGACTGAATGCTGTAGCCACCATGCTGCGAGACCAGACAGCAGCGCTAAAGCACAGGCATGGCGCATCAGATATTCCGATGACAAACCGATCATTAACAGCTTGCGATTCAGCAGGCTGCCTGAGAGTGACGCGAGGGCAAGCAAGAATCCCGTCCATCCAAATGCTCTGGAACTCCATCCTAACTGTCCGAAAAGAAACGGGGCCAGGCTGTAATAGCTGAATAGCATGGTATTCAACAGTGCAACCAGCATGGCATTTTTCCACAGTGTACTGTCCCTGACCATGCGGGAGACCAGTCCCGTTAATTGTGGTCGGCGCGTCGTCTCCGGCCGTGTTTCCGGCAATAAGGCTGCGGTTAGCATTAGCAACAGTATCGCCAGCAATACCAGCGCAGTAAAAACGCCCGTATGACCGTATAGACTGACTAACCAACCTCCGCTCACCAGACCAAAAACCGGGCTGATTGCCAGTGCTGCGCCCATAATGGAAAAAATGCGGGACAGTGTTGTTGATTCATAACTGTCCCTCAACATAGTCTGCACCACCACAGACCCGGCGGCCGCGCCAATGGCTGATACCATACGGGCCAGCAGCAAGATGCTGAAATCAGTGGCAATAACCGCCATTACGGAACCCGTCCCGTAACAGAGGAGTCCAGCCATCATTGCCCTGCGCCGTCCAATGCAGTCGCTAAGCCAGCCCCACAGTGCAACCCCCACGGCAAAGGCGACAAAATAAACGGAAAGTGTTTGAGCCGCACGTTCACTGCTTATTTGAAAAAACGTGGCGATATTTGGCAATGCCGGGCTGTAAATGGTTTCCACCAGTTGTGGAAACATAATCAGTAATGTGAGAAGCCATAAAGGCGGTCGATGAGTCATATTCATAACAATATCCAGAGAAACAAAAAACTTGGGGGGATTATTGCTGAATAGAAAATGTCTAATTACCATTATCAGGACTTTATATATCAAATATCGGACAGATGATGAAAATTGCGCCTGATGATGTCTTCGACCCGGATGGTTTTAAGGAAACAGTCGTCGGTATTGCCTCTGATATGGGCGTACATGATTCAGGTCGGCACAGTCATCTTCGCCATCAGTTACTCTTTTCGGCGGCGGGGTGCATCACCATTGAACTGGAAAATACCCTGTGTCTTCTTCCGCCTCGCCGTGCGGTCTGGATCCCCGCGGGTACGGTTCACCGGGCCATCATGCGAGGGGTGATGGCTTATCGGTCATTATATTTTTCAACCATTCTGCCGACGTTATCCGCCTTGCCACTACAGGTTGTCGAAGTTAACCCGCTCTTTTTTGAAGTCATAGAACGGATGGCATTCTGGCCCTGGCAGATGACAGAAACGCAGCAGGCCAGCCTCATCACTGTTTTTTGTGAAGAAATCAGGGCTGCACGTCGTGAAAACTGGACGTTGCAGTTTCCCTCTGATGTTCGCCTGGATCGGTGGCTGGAAGGGGTTCGAATGGGGGCGTTACCGCCCCGACTGAATCAGTTGTCCCGCCAGGTCGGTGCTTGCGAACGAACAATCAGCCGCATTTTTATCAGAGATACAGGGATGAACTATCAGACCTGGCGGCAGCAATTCAGGTTGTTAAAAGCGATGGAGATGTTGGCGGAGGGGGACTCAGTCAGCCAGGTGGCGCAACAGCTGGAATTTGTTAGCGACAGTGCTTTCATCGTGTTTTTTCGGCAGCTAACAGGTACAACACCGACCCGCTATCACGGGGGAATAATGCCGCAGAAGGATTAGGGGTATTACATATTAAGGATAATTTACCGGGCAGTGGCGGAGTGGGAAGATCGTTTACTAATGGCAGAGAGAAGATTTTCTCTCTGCCAGCAGGCGCTGCAATTCATCAAAAAGAGTCACATCAAGCAAACCAGCCGAACCTTACGGATATCAGGCTGAAAAGTCCTACAGCAGCAAATATATTTATCAGCACCACAGTCTTACTGGAAACATTCATTTTTGCCACCTTTCGTTTTAACCCCTTTGGGTATAGTACGGCTTATAACTATCCGCAATAGTACGAAATCTGAACATATTGAAAGTGGGTTGTTTTTCAGGCGTTTTTCTTAAAAAAATGAATAAAACTTGATGTGGGTCATGAAAGAGAGCATATTGCGCGCGATTTTCCCTTCTGGCCTGGATGCCCTAAATGTCTCTGTACCAAAAAATGTTGATTTTTTATGCGGTAATGGCCGCTATTGCGGCAATCATCACCTGGTTTCTGTCGCGTGATAAAAAACGTATTCGCTTTCTGAGCGCGGTATTAGTCGGGGCGACATGGCCGATGAGCTTTCCTGTCGCACTCCTGTTTTCTCTTTTCTGATGTCGCTGTCAATGCCGTATCAGGGGGTCAACAGAGCGACTAAGCGCAGTCTGTCGTCATTGGTTACGTCCAGAGGATGCTGGTATCCCACGTTTTCATTTGCACGAGTGTACAAAGCAACCAGCCAGTCGTAAACGTGTCGGCTTGCACCGTGCTGCGGCTGCTCATCCAACTGAGTCAGACGCGACATCGGTTGTTGTACTGGCGCACTGAAAATAGCCGCGCCCTTGAGGACTCTGCTGGCAGGGCGTTGATCCTCTGCAACGTTGGCGTAGCCAAGCCAGGTAATAAAATCACCGATATCGGCGTGTAACTGTGCCCCGCAGACGTTCTCTCGCTGCATAATCTGCTGAAGCCGCTGAGGCATCTCGAGCCGATAGCTGGTAGTGATAAGAATATCGGCTACCTGTCTAAGCGTTCGCGGATCAAGCCGCAATCGGCGCGCATTATTGTCATCACGACACCACTGACGCACATGGTTGATCCACATTTTGTGCGCCTGATACCCGGTCTCTTTGCTTTCGGATGAGTGCAATGGCTCCCGGGCATCGGCAAACAGGTCAATCTCTTCATTAAAGAGTCCACTGACTTGTTCTTCGCGTGGCTGCTGGATACGCAGCAACGACTCAAAGCAGCGCATCGGTGGTAGTAGCCCCTCCAGAAGTTCACCATGCTTTGCTGCCTGGGCCTGAAGCTGGCGGATCACTGTCTCGCTGGAGTCTGGCACGCTTTCGTTGTCGTTAAGCCAACTCATCAGCGTTTCCCGAACATGCTGTTGATGCTGTTCATGCAGGGACGTTAGCCGAGACTGGCGTTGTTGCGCTGATGTCGCCTGCGACAACCATTCAGTAAGGCGCAACAAGCTGTGTTTATCCAGTGCCTGCAATGTCCCCCAGCGCAACCCGGGCTTGCCCATTAATTGCTGCACGGCCTCATCAAGGTTTTGCTGTGTGCTAAAACGAGCATCTTGTGGCGTAATGGCCCACACAACCCCCGGTAATGCCGCATCATGTACGGGTTGGGTATCGTTGGCCCAGCTCATTAATTTGCGCGTGATGGCCGGTGTCTGCGAGCGTGAAGACACTGCGTTGCAGATCAGCAGGACATCGGGTTGCAGATGCTGGCGGTATTGTTCCAGCATCCAGCCTAATTTGGCCCGCCACAGCGGGTTGGGGTGAGCATCAGGTGCGAGGGGGATATCGAGCAGGTCGACGTTTTCCAAAACGGAGTCTTCAACAGTCAGCACCAGTTCACGCGTCAGCAGCGCCAGCGATTCCAGCGACAGACTGACCGCGTTAAGCAACTGATGGTTTTCAACAGGATGAACCACCACATCGCTTTGCGCGTCGTTCCCGGTTAATGCGACCTGGGTCAGGAAGCTTTCGGCAGGCAAGCCAAAATGATCGACCAGCAAACTCAGCGGTGCGGCTAGCTCGTGTGCCTGTCCGGTTTGTTGCAAAGTGTGCGCTAATGCCAGCCATTGCTGCGTTAACTCTGGTTGTTCTCCCCACAACAGCGCCCAGGCGTGAGCGCGGGTGGTCAGATCCAGTGCCGGCAGCAACGTAGCAAACTGATGCCATAGCGCATCATCAATTTGCTGCTGGTTCGCAGGAACACAAGAGCGCCAGAAACGGCCGATGGCGGCGACGTCATGTGCCGTGACGCCCTGAACCGGATGACGCTGACGCAGCGTTTGCCATTTTTCTAACCGGGCTTCAATAATCGATTTTTCAACCTGGCGGCTGTCGGGCATTGCGCAAAACTGCGTGATAAACAGCTGCACCAGTTCCGCTTCACTCAGTAAGCGCAGACGCAGAGGCCACTCGCTATCAACGGGATTATCTTCACGCGTAAAGCGGATCGCCATATTGGTCGGCGCATGGCCCGGATTGATATGCGAAAAGTAATCAAAGCTGCGATCCGGTGTAGCAATATTCAATTTCCCACTGGTGTCGCTGCACAGTGCGGACAACAGATGTGCTTTTGCTGGCTGCGAATGACCGTACAGCCCCACACAGCCACGCGATGAAAACGCCGTGTGCAGCGCAGACTCAGTAACCGCGGCGATGGTGAGCTGAGCGAGCAGAGAATCCGCTTCATCATCAAGACGCGCTGCACGCTGGCGTGTGTCATTCACCCATTCGATGGCGGCTTGTGCTGTGTTAAACATCTTACTCATTTCAGGTACACACTCCCGCTATCAATCCAGTAATGGCTGCCGCTATGGCGACGATCTGCCAGTGTATTCAGTTTTAACGTTAGGGCATTGGCGGCAACGGGCGTGCCATCCTGTAGCCAGGCATCACTGAGAACGAAAAATTCCGGTCCCGTCTCTTTGCTACCGCCGCGCAGTTGCAGCCGTACATTTAGTACACCGTCACCGGCAATTGTTTTTGCCAGCTCAGCAGAATTGATGCTCAGTGTATACAGCGGAGTGGCTGGCCAGCGGCTGTTTGCTAACTGGCGAAAGCCCAGTGTCACGTTACCGCGCAGCGGGAAGTGCAAACGGGTATCCAGTTTTGCTCCAGGTTTATCCAGATCGATGTCGTGATACCAGATATTTTCATCGCGCAACGTATTGACCGTATTATCCAGTACACCGAGGTAACGGACCGTCGAGTACGCGCCGATATCCGCAGCTTTAAAGTTAAAGCGCGGCAGGCGTAAATCCAACGCCAGGCTACACAGCATCGCACCAACGGCAGCGGTAGATTTTGGATTGCCGATACGCCCTTGCTGGCTGAACGGATACCACTCATGTACGCGATAGCTGTCCATCCAGATCATGCGGTTGACCGGAACGGGTTGCAGATGGCGGATTAGCGCCTGAACCCCCGGCAAACAGGCGGGTCTGCCAGTGACTAACAAAATATCGCAACGATAGTGGGAAATCGCTTCACAAACGGCGTGCAGAGGGGATGTCAGGGTAAATTGCCCTGCCAGCAGCGCTTCTTGCAACTGTCTGAACTGCACCTGCAACGGAACGCTCAGCACATCAAAAGCCGGTGAACCAGACGGTAATGCATGATCGATAGCCTGTTGGATATAGTTCATCACATTGCGCGTTGGACGCTGTGAAAGCAGTTCGCCAAAGGTGGCGTGCAACCCCGCTACGGGATCGTTAATATCGCTTTGCTCCCAGGCACTTAGCATCGCATGACCCAGTGGCATAAAGAGTTGTAATGCGGTTTGTTGTCGCAAAATAGCCTGAGTATCGATGCGCCCGGAATCACCAAACAGTGTGGCCAGCAGGGCGGCGGCATCGGTCACGCCAGCCTGTTGTAAGCGGGTTTGCAGGGCGGGCAGTATGCAGCGTTGTATGACATCCAACAACATGTCATCCCCAGCGACTTTGAAGCCTTCACGAAACAGCAAATGCGGGGTGATTTTGACATTCGCCCCAACGCCGTCATCCAGTTGATAATGGACCACGGCCATATCCGTCGTGCCGCCGCCAATATCGATGGAGGCGACGCGCAGCGCACGACCTTTAACTTCACCGGGTTCTGGCTGACGGTCCGGACGGGCGAGGGCGTTGAAGAACGATTCTGTGTGCCCGTCATAGTGTGAAATCGCTTCGTTATACAGCCAAACCAACTGCCCGCAGCTGGCCTCATCCCACTCCATCTGGATCTCAGGTACGGGAACGATGCTTTTTTCTTGCTGTTTGCGGGTGGTAAAGTCTTCGTCCTGCGGGTGCCAGCCCATTGCTTTCCAGACCAGCGCAATGGCTTCAAACATACGCAGACGGAAGATCTCACGTTCCTGTTTTGGCATGGCTGACGGCAGAGTGAGTATCAGCGTACGCAATTGGCGTGGAGAGGCCGGGAAACCGAGACGCAGCCGTGTCGCTACGCTGTTAATTTGTCCCAGCGCCTGGGCCAGAATCTCGCACAACATATGCGTCATCAACGTACTGCGGCTGTATTGTGGTGAGAACACTGGCAGCCGATCATCTTGCGGCAGGCTGAACAGCGGCTGACCGTCATCGTTCATCAGATTCATCAGCGGGAAGGCGGTAGCCAGCGGCTCGCGCTGCGTTTTACTGTTCATCTGGCTAAAGCGCCAGTCGTGTAAAACGGGAGTTTCATCCCATAAGTACCGACGTGGGCTGGAGATCCCACTGCTGCCTTCCGTTCCCATACGCTGCATCGCCAGCTTACGGGCTTCATCCCCAACGCGGACAATCGACGGCCAGATAAATGCATCATCGCGACCGCTCTCAACGGAGAAATGTTGCTTTCCAAAGCGCGCCTCGGAAAACTCCAGTCGGCTGGTGAACAGGGGATCGTTGAGGAACTGTGGTTCGCTTAATGAACGCACCTGTAATTCGGCCGTCTGACGCAAACCGTCATTGGCATCGCCATGATCTTCAATCAACACGCCGCAGGTATGGGTATTGCCAATATCCAGAATCAGATCGACAGGAATCGCGGGTGTGCTGAGCGTATGGGTCACCAGCTTCACTTCCGGGACGGAAAGTTGTTCGCCTAGCAGGGTCAACAAATTCAGCCAGTGCGCCTGGTATTCAAAGTTTCGTAGCGCTTGTTGGATCTCCTGCTCTGAACGGTTTTCTTGCTGCGTGACGTGCTGCAAAAAGGACTCGCGTAGCCAGCCATCAATCCACGTCTGGTCGAGGAAATCTGCGATCTCATTATCGTGCCAGGCCAGCGCAAATCGCGTGCCATTCAGCAGATCGTTCTCATTTGGCGTCAATGCTGCCGGGGCTTCAGTCAACTGACTGTCCAGCGCCACCGTGACACGGTGAGTATTGCCGGCACTGTCCGGTTGTGCGAGTTTTCGCACCTGTACGCGCGCCCAGTTATCCGGGCCTTCAACAAATGTGCGGGGCGGGTTAAAACGCAGGAACGGCAGCGGCAACCAGACACCGTCAAGTACGTCCAGAGAATAATGCAGCGTCTGCGTGCTTTCCGGTTTCACGACTTCGGGTTGACCACCGGTATTGCCCGGCAGGGTATAGCGTCCCGACGCCAGATCGAAATCCAGACGCAGTAGGGGACCGTTTGCCGTTTTGCGAACAAAACGGCCGTGGTGCGCAGATTCCTGTGGTGTCAGCCCAAAATCCAGAAATTGCACACCGCTATTGGCGATGAGCGTTACGCTCTGTTTGTAATCACACAGATTCACCAACATAAAATCAGGCACCTATCTTTTTGATCGTCAAAGGGATATCCGCGTGTTCGTCATAACGCGCGGTACAAGCTGCGACGTCGTTTGTCCCTGCTTTACAGGTGATTTCGGGCATGGGGTATCGCGAACCGTCCGTGCAACGGGCATTCCCGCGACTCTTAATCATTAATTCGCCCGATTGATGCAAACCAGAGAAAATCTCGGCGCGACAAACGATATTGTCGCCATGCACCACGCGCGCAGTGCCTTTATTGGCCTGAATTTGATAACGCAGCGACGGGGCCTTACCACTGACCGGATCTTTTATATCGACCAGCACACGCCAGTTGCCGTTAAGAAAACGTGTTGTACCAGCCTTCATCTGGTTGGCATCCATTACCAACGCATCTTTCGGGATAGCGGCAATGACCACCGGTCCTTCTACGGGCTTCTCTTTTTTCACCGGTGGAATGACTTCAGCCCGATGCAGCGGCAGTGAAGGTGTTAGTTCAGGCAGGGGGGTACTGTCTCCCTTTGCAACGTCAATGGGGGCAACCGCAGGTGCGGGAGATTCTGCGTACTGTTTCCACAATAGCGGCCCTGCAATGGCGGCAATGACTGCCGCAGCAACGGGCAGGCTCCACAGCGGCAGGCGACGCGTGGGCTTACGCTGAACTGGCGGTGGCGCGATCTCTGGCTCACTCACGATGACCGGGGGGGAGGGTTCGGGATCAGCGGGTTTCGGTAGCTCAATAGCCGTTGTAAGCAGCGGGGTATCGGCCTCGGCGAAAGTGATTTCCGCCGGGATTTCTTCGGCTTCCGGCTCCGGTTCAGGTGCCACTACAACGGGTGGAACATCGGTATGACGCAGGCAATCGAGTACATCGTCACGGGTGTTTTCATTTAGATTGACGAAGCCCCAGAACGTAATGACGGGTTTGCCATCAACCAGGAACACGTGGTTCTCACCTGGAAACTGGATGGCTTTGTCGAGTAGTGAACCAAACAGTTGCAGGGAAGTTTTACCTGATTGCAGGCTTTTTCGACTCAGGGCCGCGGCATTCTCCAGCGTACTGGACAGATAGCGCAGAGCCCGAAAACGCGCATCTTCATCAGCGGCTTTCCACGCGACAGCCTTTCCTTCAATCGGGGAGTACCAGTCCACCCGATCGCCACTGTCGTTAACTTGTGGGATTGCCAGACAATCCGCCATCGCCTGTTGTTTACGCAGACGAAGCGTTTCACGAATTTGTAGTGCTGAATCAAACACGGCCTGACCACCGCCACCCACGGCCTGATAGTCATCCAAATTGCCGCTGCGCAAGAGAGTTTTTGCCACGTAATTGCCCCTTAGACTTCTTCACACATCTACTTTACGGGGAATAAAAGTAAGCAAACGTCGGAAGAGAGGCAAAAAGGGGCGAATTTTCATGGCATAGAGTATCGGGAAAAATCTTGACGTTTTGAAAAAGACTTAAGGTAAATTATTTCGCCTGCGATGATGAATTAATCAGCGAAAACCACCAGATTAGAATAACCTGATAGAGATTTGTTATTAGTGCGTCTTTGCCAGCTATGCTCTGATAGACGAGTAAATAATAAAAGAAGAAGGCTTATAACCATGATTGCAAGGAAAACGCTGCTCGCGCTGGCACTCAGCGCCGTCTTACCAACAGGCGCTGCCTATGCCGCCAGTACTGATACCATTGTTTACTGTTCTGAAGCATCGCCGGAATCATTTAACCCCCAAATTGCCAGTTCAGGTCCGTCGTTTGTCGCCAGTTCACAGGTGTTGTACAACCGATTGATCAACTTCGATCCGGTCAAAAATACCCCGGTCCCGTCTCTGGCAACGGAGTGGACAATTTCCCCCGACGGCAAGACCTACACATTTACCCTGCGTCAGGGCGTGAAGTTCAATAGTAATAAGTTCTTTAAACCTACCCGTGATTTCAATGCCGATGACGTCGTTTTCTCGGTATTACGCCAGAAAGATGCTGATCATCCGTACCATAAGGTTTCACAGGGTAGCTATGAATATTTCAACGATGTTGGCCTGGACAAACTGATTAAAGAGGTTAAGAAGGTTGATGATTATCATGTTCAGTTTGTCCTGAACGAGCCCAACGCCGCATTTCTTGCTGACTGGGGGATGGATTTTGCCTCTATTCTTTCGGCAGAATATGCCGATGAGATGCTGAAAAAAGGCACGCCGGAAAACGTCGATAACTGGCCGATTGGTACCGGGCCTTATGTCTTGCAACAGTACAAGCAGGATTCACAAATCCGCTATCTGGCAAACCCGAACTATTGGGATGGTGCGGTGCCAACGAAACATCTGATTTTCTCCATCACACCAAACGTACAGACGCGACTGGCGAAACTGCAAACCAACGAATGCCAGATTATTCCTGCGCCAGCACCGGTGCAGTTTGATGAAATCAAAAAGAACAAGGATCTGACGCTGCATTCGGTCGAAGCGTTGAATGTCGGTTATCTGGCGTTTAATACGGAGAAAAAGCCGTTTGATAACGTACTGGTGCGCCAGGCGCTGAACTATGCGACAGATAAAAAAGCCATTATTAACGCGGTCTTTTTAGGTTCCGGCACGGTGGCGAAATCGCCAATCCCGCCGAATATGATGGGCTTCAACAAAGACCTGAAAGATTATGATTACGACCCACAGAAAGCGAAAGAACTGCTGAAGAAAGCAGGGCTGGAAAACGGTTTTGAAGCGACATTGTGGTCTATGCCAGTACAGCGCCCCTATAACCCGAACTCTCGTCGTATTGCTGAGATGATTCAAAGCGACTGGGCAAAAGTCGGTGTGAAAGCGAAAATCGTCTCCTGGGAATGGGGGGAATATCTCTCCGGGATGCGTAAAGGCGAGCACGATACTGCGTTGTTTGGCTGGATGTCAGATAACGGTGATCCGGATAACTTTGCTGATGTTCTGCTGGGTTGCGACAGCATTAAAACCGGATCAAACGCCGCGCGCTGGTGTGATAAAGAGTATAATTCGCTGGTTCAAAAGGCGAAACTGGTGAGCAAACCGCAAGAGCGCGCCGCGCTTTACCAGCAGTCGCAGGAAATTTTCTATCAGCAGGCTCCGTGGATTGCGCTGGCGAATGGCAAAACCTTCTATGCTACACGCAGTAACGTCAGCGGATACAGCGTTAGCCTGATGGGCAGTGATTTTTCAAAAGCGAAATTAAATTAATACGTTAAGGAGGGAGTATGTCGCATCTGGATGAGGTCAGCGCACGTGTTGATGCCGCCATTGAAGACAGCGTCATTACGCATATGAATGAATTGCTGATTGAACTGAGCGATGATGTTGCGCTGAGCCGGGAAGATCGTTACACCCAGCAACAACGTTTGCGTACAGCAATCGCACATCATGGGCGGCAGCATAAAGAAGATATGGAAGCGCGTCGTGAGCAACTGACCAAAGGCGGCTCTATTCTTTGATTTTTCCTTGCCGGATGGCGGTGTTCACACCTTATCCGGCGTTCCGTAGGCCTGATAAGCGAAACGCTATCAGGCTTAAAACGAACGTCTTGCCACCAGCCAGGCACCCACTACCAGCAATATCGCACCGCATACCGGGCCTATTAGCGCGCGAAGCGGTACACCCTGGCTACGCAGAATATCCAGCACCAGACCGCCAATAAGCTGGCTGGCGACCAGCACCGCGATGGTGGTGGCGGCACCTACGTTTTGGTATCCGCTGATACTGGCAAAAACAAAGAACGATCCCAGTAAACCCGGGATCAATGTCCACCAGCGCACGCTGGAAACCAGTTCGCCAAACCCCGCCGCACCTTGTTTAAACCACAGTATGCTGACAAACAGGACGATCCCGACCAGTGAGTTAAGCAGCATAGCAATAAGGATTGTCGAAGACGTCTGGGTAATGCGCACCATCAACGTGTTTTGCACCACCAGACCAATACCTGCGGCAATCAGAAAGGAGAGGGTCAGCGTCTGATTCATCCACGCGCATCCGGTTCGCTGCGGTCATCTAACTGCAGCTGCATAAAAGTCAGATCCAGCCAACGACCAAATTTAGTCCCGACCTGGGGCATCTGCGCGGTAATATTGAACCCCAGCGTGCTATGCAGGTGGAGCGATGCCTGATTTTGCGACTCGATACCTGCCACCATGACATGCTTGCCACACGCGCGCGCTTCTTCAATGAGTCTGCTGAGCAGCTTGCGCCCCAGCCCTTTTCCCTGATGTTCCGGGTGCACGTACACTGAATGTTCGACGGTATGACGGAAACCATCAAAGTTGCGCCAGTCGCCAAAAGAGGCGTACCCCGTAACGACACCATTCTCTTCACTTACCAGCACCGGATACCCCATCAGTTGACGAGCTTCATACCAGGAGATGCGGTTTTCGGCATCGACCGTTTGATCGTTCCAGATTGCGGCCGTATGCAGTACGGCGTGATTGTAGATTTCTGCGATGGCGACGCAGTCGTCTTTGCTGGCAAATCGAATTGACATGTTGAACCTCAGGGCTTGTTCACTATAGTATTACAATATGAATACTATTGAAGACAGCATAAATCAACGGATCAGTGCAAGAATTCGCATTGAGCGTGAATCTCGCGGCTGGTCGCTGACGGAACTTGCCGAACGTGCAGGGGTGTCGCGGGCGATGATCCATAAAATAGAACGCGGAGAGAGCAGTCCAACGGCGACGCTACTGGGACGGCTTTCCGGTGCGTTTGGTATCAGCATGTCCACGCTGATTGCCCGGGCTGAAATGCAGGAGGGTAAACTGCTGCGTTTCGCCGACCAGCCGGTCTGGCACGATCCGCAAAGCCACTATTTGCGCCGCCACGTTTCTCCGCGCAGCGATCTGCCTATCGATCTGGTGCAAATCGAATTACCGGCGGGCAGTGATATCCCGATGCCCGCCTCTTCCTACGTGCAGGCCCGACAGCTTCTCTGGTTGCAGCAGGGAGAATTGGTGTTTGTGGAAGGTGATACACGCCACGAAATGAAAGCCGGGGATTGCCTGGAGCTGGGGCCGCCAAACGACTGTCGGTTTATCAATGAAACCGCACAGTCCTGCGTTTATCTGGTCGTGCGGTTAAACCATGCAGGCAATTAATGTGAAAGCATCACAGAGATAGCGCGTCTACTATTGATGGATTCATGCCAAAAGCAGAGGAGAACATCAATGGGTCAACAAATGCAACGCAATCGTCGCTGGGTTCTGGCGTCACGCCCGCATGGCGCACCGGTGCCCGGTAACTTCCGTCTTGAAGAAGAGGCCATCGCGACGCCCGGTGACGGAGAGGTACTACTGCGTAACGTCTACCTCTCACTCGATCCCTATATGCGTGGACGTATGAGCGACGAGCCGTCTTATTCGCCTCCGGTTGAGATTGGTGCCGTGATGGTGGGTGGCACGGTCAGTCGGGTCGTGGCATCGAATCATTCGGATTTTAAACCCGGTGAATGGGTGCTGAGCTATAGCGGCTGGCAGGACTTCGCCATCTCTAATGGTTCTGATTTGGTAAAGTTAGGCGATCACCCTGAGCATCCTTCCTGGGCGCTTGGTCTGCTGGGGATGCCGGGTTTTACGGCGTATATGGGGCTGCTGGATATTGGCCAGCCCAAAGCCGGTGAGACACTGGTTGTTGCTGCGGCAACCGGACCTGTTGGCGCAACCGTGGGTCAGATCGGCAAGCTGAAGGGCTGTCGGGTCGTTGGTGTGGCAGGTGGGGCTGAGAAATGCCGCCATGCTACCGACGTGTTGGGCTTTGATATTTGTCTCGATCACCATGCCCCCGATTTCGCACGCCAACTGGCACAAGCCTGTCCGCAGGGTATCGATATCTATTATGAAAACGTCGGCGGCAAAGTTTTTGACGCCGTTTTGCCGTTACTTAACACCTCCGCGCGTATTCCGCTGTGTGGCCTGGTGAGCGGTTATAACGCCACATCACTGCCGGCGGGCCCAGACCGTTTACCGCTGCTTATGGCCACGTTACTGAAAAAACGTATCCGCTTGCAGGGCTTTATCATTGGTCAGGATTATGGTCACCGCATTCATGAATTTCAGCGAGAAATGGGGCGCTGGGTTCAGGAAGGCAAGATCCACTATCGTGAGCAAGTCACTGAGGGGCTGGAAAATGCACCGGAGACCTTTATTGGTCTGCTGACCGGTAAAAACTTTGGCAAGGTCGTGATTCGTCTTGCTGAAGAGTGATACGAAGGGGTTAAAGGCGGTAACAGCCTGATGGCACTTCGCTTATCTGGCCTACACAGTACTCAAATGTAGGCCGGATTTGGCGTCAACGCCGCCATTCGGCACGGGGTATAGAGCCAATCTGTTTTGATATTGATTTCGCCGCAAGCGAGTATTCATGGAGAAAATAAGAAGGTTTTCACCGAAAGTGAATAAACACTCCACTTTGCGATAAATAATGATTACTATTCTCATTCTTAAAAAGGCAAAACCATGATTTTGCTCATTGAAGCTATGTGAAGCAGTAACAACTGAATTTATCAAAGGGAGTCGTCATGTCTTTACGTCATCTGTTTTCACCGCGCCTGCGTGGTTCTTTACTGTTAGGTTCACTGCTCGTTGCATCATCATTTAGCACGCAGGCTGCGGAAGAACTGCTGCGCAAAGGCGTAGGTAAAGGCGCCTACGAAATGGCGTACAGCCAGCAGGAAAACGCACTGTGGCTGGCCACCTCGCAGAGTCGTAAGCTGGATAAAGGTGGGATAGTTTACCGTCTTGATCCGGTGACGCTTGAAGTGACTCAGGTTATTCATAACGATCTCAAACCGTTTGGCGCGACCATCAATAACGCGACGCAAACGCTGTGGTTTGGTAATACCGTGAATAGCGCGGTGACGGCGATTGATGCGAAAACCGGTGAGGTGAAAGGGCGCCTGGTACTGGATGCGCGTAAACGTTCTGAAGACGCCCGTCCGCTGCAGCCTCGTGAACTGGTCGCCGATGACGCCACCAACAAGGTATATATCAGCGGAATTGGTAAGGATAGCGTGATTTGGGTCGTGGACGGTGAGACGGTTAAACTTCAGGACACTATTCCAAATACCGGTAAAATGAGCACTGCACTGGCCGTCGACAGCAAGGCTAAACGCCTGTATACCGCCAATGCCGATGGCGAATTCATTACCATTGATACCGCCACCAACAAAATTCTTAGCCGCAAAAAACTGCTGGACGATGGCAAAGAGCACTTCTTCATTAACCTGAGCCTGGATACGGCCGGTCATCGTGCGTTTGTCACTGACTCCAAAGCGGCGGAAGTGCTGGTTATCGATACCCGTAACGGCAATGTGCTGGCAAAAGTTGCCGCACCGGAATCTCTGGCCGTACTGTTCAACCCGACACGCAATGAAGCCTATGTAACCCACCGTCAGGCCGGTAAAGTCAGCGTGATCGACGCGAAAAGCTATAAAGTGGTTAAAACCTTCGATACCCCGACGTTCCCAAACAGCCTGGCGCTCTCTGCCGATGGCAAAACCCTGTACGTGAGTGTGAAACAGAAATCCACACGCGAGCAGGAAGCGACTCAACCAGACGATGTTATTCGTATCGCCCTGTAATTATTCGGAGGGGGCAACCCCTCCTGTCATTTCTCTATACCCCACGATACGCCTCGTTACACCCCATCGGTAGCCTGACAAACTTCAGAGACTTACACTACGCCCTCAACGGCTAACTGAATAACACAGGAATACCATGAAAAAGCCATTAATCTGTCTTTGTGCGGGCGTAATGCTGTTTACGCTGGCTGGCTGTACCACCGATTACGTCATGACGACGAAAAGCGGACAAACTATTACCACCCAGGGCAAACCAAAACTGGATAAAGATACGGGAATGACCAGCTATACCGATCAGGACGGGAATGCGCGGGAAATTAACAGCAATGATGTTGCTCAGCTAATTGAAGCAAACTAAGTCGCTCAAATGGGTAGGTCAGAAATCTGACCTACCTTAAAGCGTTACGGCGCGGTACGGTGGATTTCCGCGACGCGTTTACGTACACCAAACCAGCCAGCGACCAGCAGAATGGCAATCAGCGGTAATGAGGCGATAGTGTAGGTCCCATTCGGATAGTCAAACGCCATCAGCACCAGCACAGCCAGTAAAAACAACAGTGTTAACCAGGACGTAAACGGCGCACCAGGCAGTTTGAAGTGAACGTCTGCCGCTTTGCCATCTTTAATGGCCCGGCGCAGACGCATCTGGCACACCATAATGAATGCCCACGATGCAATGATGCCCAGCGAGGCAAAGTTAAGCACGATCTCGAACACCTGCGAAGGCACCAGGTAGTTGAGAAAAACCCCGACGACGTACACGACAAGCGTGGCAAGTATCCCGGCATAAGGTACGTGTTGACGGCTCATTTTGGCCATAAATTTTGGCGCGGAACCGCCCATCGACATTGAGCGCAAAATACGACCGGTGCAGTACAACCCCGAGTTGAGGCTGGAAAGCGCAGCGGTAAGCACCACGATATTCATAATACTGCCAATATAGGGAACGCCGAGTTTGGAAAAGAAGGTAACAAACGGGCTTTGACCTGCCTGATAGGCATTCCACGGCAGCAGCATGACCAGCAACACCACTGAACCCACATAGAACAGGCCAATTCGCCAGATAACGCTGTTAATCGCTTTTGGTACCATCGTCTGCGGATCTTTGCACTCACCAGCCGCTGTGCCTACCAGTTCAATGGAGGCAAATGCAAAGACGACACCCTGGACCAGTACCAGCGCTGGCAGCAGGCCATGCGGGAAAAAACCACCATTATCGGTGATCAAATGAAAGCCCGTGGCGTTACCATCCAGCGGTTTTCCCGTGCCCAAAAAAACAGTCCCGACGACCAGGAAGATAACGATAGCCAGCACTTTGACCAGTGCAAACCAGAACTCCATCTCTGCAAACCACTTTACGCCGATCATGTTCATGGTGCCGACAATGGCCAACGCGCCGAGGGCAAACACCCATTGCGGTACATCACCAAATGCGCCCCAGTAGTGCATATACAAGGCTACGGCCGTGATATCCACGATTCCGGTCATCGCCCAGTTGATGAAGTACATCCAGCCAGCTACATAGGCTGCTTTCTCACCTAAAAATTCGCGGGCATAAGAGACAAAGCTGCCGCTGGAAGGGCGGTGTAAAACCAGTTCCCCGAGTGCCCGCAGAATGAAGAATGAAAAAATACCGCAGACCAGATAGACCAGTGCTAAAGCGGGTCCGGCCATTTGTAAACGTGCGCCAGCCC
Organism: Citrobacter sp. Igbk 17; assembly: GCF_028069775.1. Classification (NCBI taxonomy): domain Bacteria; kingdom Pseudomonadati; phylum Pseudomonadota; class Gammaproteobacteria; order Enterobacterales; family Enterobacteriaceae; genus Citrobacter; species Citrobacter sp. Igbk 17. The sequence continues at coordinate 54,859 of NZ_JANEWI010000018.1, forward strand.
CTAAAAATAACCCGGTACCAATAGCACCGCCAATGGCGATCATTTGTACCTGCCGGTTACCCATCGCTTTGTGATACCCCTCTTCGTGAGCATTCAACCAGCGTCGTTTCGCCGCGTGTTGTTCCGCGGCTTGCGTGTTGTGTGTGTTCATTACGTTTCCTGTTAACCTGACTAATTTACAAAATCCTTTTTGCCGCAGCAGTTGCAGCGAAAACAGCGTTACCCTTCATTGTGTTACCGCGGGAAAACTGTCGGCCGAGCATCCTACATTCAATTGATAAGTGACGCAAAGCCTGGACACAGGGGAAGTGGTTTTTTTCTGCGGCCTGAATTGACGGGATGTGGACTCGATTCAGTAAAAATAGAGGCGGTGGGTAATGTGAAAGAAGGCGCTCATCCTGATCGTCAGCAGAATGAGCGCTGTTTGCCTTACGCCGACACGCCAAAGACCTGTACGGCCTGTTGCAATCGCGATGAGCGCTGCGTTAAATCGGCAGTCGCGTCAGTGACACGCTCCACCATCTCGGCATTATTGTGTGTCATGGTACCGACACGCGAAATGGAATCATTAATCAGATCCAGCGCCTGAGTTTGCTCCCGCGTTGCCAGACTAATGTCTTTAATCATCATCGACATCTGTAACACATCGCTGATCATCCCGGTGAGATGCGTCTCCGTCTGTTCAACCATTTTTACGCCGGTATTGACGTTAGCGACGTTCTTCTCAATAAGCTGTTTGATCTCTTTTGCCGCTGATGCAGAGTGTTGCGCAAGATTGCGCACCTCCGCGGCCACGACGGCAAAACCGCGCCCGGATTCTCCGGCACGTGCCGCCTCAACAGCCGCGTTGAGCGCCAGAATATTTGTCTGGAAGGCGATGCTATCAATTACGCCAATGATGTCGACAATCTGACCATTATCACGAGAGATCGCCTGCATCATGGCGATAGTTTGTTTCATAATATCGCCGCCTTCAGCGGCATTGGTGCTGGTTTTATCGGCCATCGTCATGGTGTGAGCGGCCGTTTCTGCAGTTTGCTGCACTGCACTACCAATTTCTTCGATGGCGGCAGCGGTTTGCTGAAGGTCTGCGGATGTTTCTTCAGAACGTGTATGTAACGCGATACCTTCTTTTGAAACGCGTTGGCTGATGGCCCGAATTCCGGATATTTGCGTACTGACATCATCAACCAGTGAATTTAGATTAAGTCCGGATTGATTAACCAGTCGCATTAACATGCCAATTTCATCTACACGATTTAAATGGCAGTTATCGGGTTTTCGTCCGGATACGACTTTCTTCATTTGAGTCAATAGTGTATTAACTGGCTGACAAATTTGGCACTTAAGGTAAATGGCGAATAACAGAAATAACGCCAGTAAACCGCCGGATTGAATAAAGTGATTTACGGGGGTGAAGATTAATAACAAAGAGAGCAGGGCAACGACTCCCAAAGCATAATTGACGCGTTGACTAATGCTCAACCATTTAAACATTGAAGTCCATGCCAATATGCCACGGCGAATGATAATACCCTTAAAAAGACGGAAGCCGCTAAGTTGTTGATTATTTATTTTTTCATACAGTTGCTCACTCTGAGATATTTCGTCTCGCGAAGGAACAGTACGCACTGAGATGTAACCCGTTAACTTTTCATTGTGCCAAACGGGCGTGACGTTGGCGCGTACCCAGTAGTGGTCACCGTTTTGACGCCGGTTTTTCACCATTCCCGTCCAGCTGTCACCCTGCTGCAACGTGTACCACATGTCAGCAAACGCGGCTGGCGGCATATCCGGATGGCGAATAATATTATGCGGTTCACCCATTAATTGACTTTCGTTAAAACCACTGGCATCGATAAACGCGGAGTTTGCATAGGTAATATGACTCTCTTTATCTGTTGTCGATAGCAGCGTCGTTTTGCCGTTAAGTGTGTGCTCAATTTGTGTAACGGGCATGTTACTTTTCATAAAGGCCCCATGATGGTATGTATAATTCATACAAAGATCCCCGTAATAATTCCAGGGGATATTAAAAAGCTGTTTTAAACCATTTTAATAAGAAACGCTGCATTCTCTACTAATCATCAGTTCTGTGAAAGTATTTAAAATAAAAAAATTAATGCGCGGAACCCATGTCTCTTTCATAAAAATGAAACAATCAATACAAGCGCATAACACAAACAGGTGTTTAGTCTGACTTAAATTAAATTCAATACTGAACACGCATGCAAAAATAAATCAAACGGAAAAGGATGTTGCCGTCTCCCCGGTATCAATAAAAAACCTATTATATTTTGTAGTATGCAAATACAAGCCATTTTTTCTGCATAGTGCCGCGTTAAAAACCGGAAGTTTGACTCCTGTTGGTATGAACGTTATCCCTGATCGCTGCGGGGTTGGTTATCTGTTTTTTAGCTGAGCAAATGTGAATTAAATGTTTCTATATGGTTATTTGATAATTTAATAATACTGACATGTTAACAAATATAGGCCTGCAACATGTCATATCGCCTGAGTATTCTGGATAAAAGCCCCATCGGGGAAGGTGAAACTGCCGCAACCGCACTGGCCCGTACGCTGCGCCTGGCACAACGCGCAGAAGAGTGGGGATATCATCGTTTTTGGATAGCTGAGCATCACAATACGCCGCAACTTGCCAGCCCATCACCGGAACTGGTGATCGCCTGGATACTGGGACAAACCCAGCACATTCGTGTGGGCTCCGGTGGCGTCATGCTGCAACACTATAGCCCCTACAAAGTAGCGGAAAACTTTAATCTTCTGGCCTCACTGGCACCAGGACGTGTCGATCTTGGGGTTGGGAAAGCACCAGGCGGCTTACCGCTGTCAACACAGGCACTGCAGGTGGCTCTGCATCAGGAAGAAAAAGGCAGTTTTGCCGACCAGCTTACTCAACTGAATGCCTGGCTGGCACTGACCGGGACAGAAAGTGGGCAGGCAGTATTCCCGACACCGCTACCGCCTTCGCCGCCGCAAAGATTTGTGCTGGGCGCGAGCGTAGAAAGTGCACGTCTGGCGGCAGAGTCTGACTGGAACTTTATTTTCGCGGCGCACCTAAACGGCGATAAAGCGTTACTGCATGAGGTGCTGAGCTTCTGGCAGGCCAACAGTTCACGGCCAACGATTGTCGCCGTGCAGGTTATTGTGGCTGACAGCAGTGATATAGCTGCGCAACTGGCGGAAGAGGTACAAATCTGGGGCGTCGAGTTGGAGGACGGACAACGCGTCACCGTCGCCAGTGGAGAGCAGGCGCTGGCTTTCGCCGCGCAGGCGGGCAGCGCACCGCGAACAATTGCCCGGCGTGAGCAGGCGCTACTGCAGGGGAGCGCCCAGGAGGTGGTGGCAACACTGCGTTCATTGCAGGCGCAATACGGTATTGATGAGTTCATTATCGATACGCCGGTGGCTGAAGGTCAGGCACGCCTGACATCGCTACGCCTGTTGGCACAGGCCCACAGTACGATGGAGGTTGTCTGATGTCATTAGCCTCACAGCTTATCGATTGGCGTCGCGAGCTACATCAGCACCCGGAGCTGTCCCTCGAGGAAGTCGCGACAACCGCGCGTATTCGTGACTGGTTGCATGCTGCAGATGTCACACTATTGCCGTTCAATCTGAAAACGGGTGTCGTTGCCGAAATTGGTCAGGGAGAAAATGTCATCGCTCTGCGGGCGGATATCGATGCTTTACCGATCGAAGAAAACACGGATGTACCGTTTCGCTCCGTCACGCCGGGGGTGATGCATGCCTGCGGACATGATATTCACACCAGCGTGATGCTCGGCGCCGCACTGTTGCTTAAGCAGGAGGAAAACATGCTACCGGGGCGCGTGCGTATTTTGTTTCAGCCAGCAGAAGAAAACTTCGGTGGAGCTAAAACGCTGATCCGTGCCGGAGCCCTGCAAAATGTGGCCGCGATTTTTGGCATGCACAACGAGCCCGGGTTGGCGGTAGGCGATTTTGCCACCCGAGGTGGGGCGTTTTACGCCAATGTGGATCGCTTTGTGTTGCGTATTACCGGAAAAGGCGCGCATGCGGCACGTCCGCACGAGGGAAAAGATGCCATCCTGCTCGCCAGTCAATTGGTGACGGTATTACAAAGCGTCGCCAGCCGTGAGGTCAATACGCTGGATTCGGTGGTGCTTAGCGTCACCCGAATTCAGGGGGGAAATACATGGAATGTACTACCGGAATCCGTTGAGCTGGAAGGGACGCTCCGGACACATCGCGCAGAGGTGCAACAACAGGTCAAATCACGCGTCAGTGATATTGCCGCTGGGTTTGCCCACGCCTTTGGCGCACAGATCGATGTTATCTGGCACGCCGGGCCCACGGCCCTGGTCAATGACGCGCACTGGGCCGATATTGCGACCAAAGTCGCCAGACAATCCGGTTACACGACGCATCATGCCGACCTGCATATGGGCGGGGAGGATTTTGCCGTTTATTTGCAAAATACACCTGGTGCGTTTGTTAGCATCGGTAGTGCCAGTGAATACGGATTACATCATCCGGGGTTTAATCCGGATGAAAGGTTAATTGAACCTGCCGCACACTACTTTGCACATTTAGCAAAAACGGCATTCGCACACCTTTAATTTACCTGTTGGGTAGGGGTTACTATGGCTGAAAATCGGCAACTACGTCTGGGCACTATTTTGCATGGTGCTTCCGGGAATATGTCAGCATGGCGTCATCCGGCAGCGCGTGCTGATGCCAGTATTAATTTTGATTTTGTAAAAGAGACTGCACATATTGCGGAGAAAGGGAAACTGGATTTTATTTTTGTCGCTGACGGCCTGTATATTAATGAAAAGTCTATTCCACATTTTTTAAATCGTTTTGAGCCGCTGACGGTATTATCTGCACTGGCAAGCGTTACCTGTCATCTTGGCCTGGTGGGCACGGTTTCTACCTCTTATAGCGAGCCGTTTACTACCGCACGACAGTTTGCCAGTCTGGATCATCTTAGCCAGGGCAGGGCCGGATGGAATGTGGTGACATCCCCACTGGAAGGTTCTGCTAAAAACTATTCCCGTGCCCAGCATCCTGAGCACGCTCAACGTTATCGCATTGCTGATGAATATTTACAGGTAGTGAAAGGTCTGTGGGATTCCTGGGAAGACGATGCGTTTGTCCGTAATAAAACAAGTGGCGAATTCTTTCATCCGCAGAAATTACACACCCTGAACCATCATGGTGATTATTTCCAGGTGGCAGGGCCACTAAATATTGGCCGTACCCCACAAGGTCGCCCGATTATATTTCAGGCAGGCGCATCACAAGATGGGAAAAAATTGGCGACGCAGCATGCGGACGCTGTTTTCACCCATCAGGAATCGCTGTCTGAAGCCAAAGCATTTTATCAGGATGTAAAAAGTCAGCTTGAAGCAGTCGGACGTCATGCCGATGAACTGCATATTTTCCAGGGCGTCAGCATTATTGTTGGCGACAGTGATGCTGACGTAGAGCAACAGTATCAGGCGACCGCAGCACTGGTGTCGATCACCGACGCGCTGAATTACCTGGGACGCTATTTTGAACATCACGATTTTAGCCAGTACCCGCTGGACGCACCGTTCCCGGATCTTGGCACCCTCGGGGAAAACAGTTTTCGTAGTACCACTGACGAGATCAAGCGCAATGCGCGGGAGCGGGGATTAACCCTGCGTCAGGTGGCGCTGGAAGCTGCCAGTCCACGACCACGTTTTAGTGGAACACCGGCACACGTTGCTGATGGTCTGCAGCAGTGGTTCGAGGAAAAAGCCGCCGACGGTTTCATCATTCAGGGGGGAACGCCAGATACCTTTCCACGGTTTGTCGAACAGGTTATTCCCGTGCTTCAGGCGCGCGGTTTATTTCGCCACGACTATCCCGGCACGACGCTGCGGGCAAGCCTGGGGCTGGCAACACCTGCAAATCAATTCACACAATAAGAGAAAAACGCTATGCAGAAAAAATCACTACTTCTTGCGCTGTCACTGGCTTTCAGCGCGACTGTCTGGGCAAATGACGTCACTATCAACGGCACCGGCGTGAGCCTGGAAGCCAATAAAACACCGATTAATACGGCTAAAAATCCACAGGCGATTGCGCAGTTACCCGCTAACCTGCACCTGGCTGTACCGGGTAAATTCACGGTCGCTATCGCCGGACTGAGCCAGCCGCCGCTGACTGTATTTGCCGATGATAATAAAACGCTCATCGGCAGTGAGGCCGATATTGCTCGCCTGGTTGCCGATAGCCTGGGGCTGGAGCTAAATGTCGTACCCACGTCATGGGAAGACTGGCCACTGGGTGTGGCGTCCGGGAAATACGATGCTGCGATCAGCAATATCACCGTGACCAAAGCGCGGAAAGAGAAGTTCGATTTTGCCACTTATCGTAAGGACTCCCTGGGTTTTTATGTCAAAACCGGCAGCACGCTGACGAAAATTGAACAGGCGGAAGATATTGCCGGGCTGCGCATTATCGTCGGTTCAGGGACGAATCAGGAGGCCATTCTGTTGGCGTGGAACGAAGAGAATCTGAAGAAAGGATTAAAACCGTTTACGCCAGTGTATACCAAAGATGATGCTGCTCAGACGCTGGCTCTACAGTCAGGTCGTGCAGATGCTTACTTTGGTCCGAATGTCATTGGGGCCTGGAAAGCGGCGCTCAATGGTAAAACGCAATTGGTGGGCAGCGTCGATGGCGGATGGCCGAAAGCCGCACATATTGCCGTCACGCTGAAAAAAGACAGTGGCCTGGTGCTGCCGGTGCAAACTGCCCTCAACGGTGTGATCGGCAATGGTGACTATGACAAGGTGCTGAACCGCTGGGGGGAAGGGGTAGAACGTATCCCGCAATCTGAAGTTAACCCTGCCGGTTTAGGCGACTAAGGAGGTCAATGTGAGCGATCAATTCCGCGTTGTCTCGCCCGAAGCCATTGAGCTACAGCCGATCCTCAACGGACTGTTTGGTGAATATGCCGCCCGCTATGGCGATTATTTTTCTCGTGATGCTGAAGTGGAGCTAACCGAATGGTATCTGGCTCCACAGGGGATTTTTGTGGTGCTGGAGCGCGACGGCGAAATTATCGCCACCGGGGCTTACAAACCCTATGACAAAGACACCGCTGAAATTAAGCGTATCTGGACTAAGAGCAGCCTGCGTAAGCAGGGGCTGGCAGCGCACGTGGTGCAGGAACTGGAGCGGCGGGCATTACTGGCGGGCTATAGCCGTATCTACCTGACCACGGGCTTTCGCCAGCCAGAGGCTGTCCGGCTTTATTTGAGTCAGGGGTACGATCCTCAGTTCGATACCACACGTAATCCAGAAGAGTACAGCCAGCCGCCTTTTGATGGACGACTGCGCTTCACCAAACTGTTGACTATCGCAGGTCAGGCCAAAATTGCCTGAGGAGAGAAGATGAAAACGACTGCAACCATCAAAGTCGTCCCGGCACGTTACCCGATGCGCACCGTAGGGGCGATTATTGCCCTGTTTGTGCTGGCGGCGATTATTCAGTCTGTCGCGTTTAATCCGCGCTGGGAATGGGGCGTGTTTGCTCGCTGGTTCTTCGACCCGGTTATCTTGTCTGGACTTGGGCAAACGCTGTTGTTGACGCTCATTGGGACATTACTGAGCGTGGTATTTGGTGGGTTGCTGGCGCTGGCCAGACTCTCATCATCCTGGCTACTAACCAGCCTGGCGTGGGGATACATCTGGTTGTTTCGCTCACTCCCGCTGATTGTGGTGTTGATCATTTTGTACAACTTCTCCTATTTGTACGACACGCTGGCGATCGGCATACCGTTCACTGCTCTCCAGTGGGGCAGCTTTGATACTATCAATGTCCTCGGACAGTTTTCCACTGCGGTTGTTGGCCTGACGCTGGTGCAAAGTGCTTATACCGCTGAGATTATTCGCGGCGGATTTCTTGGGGTTGATCATGGTCAGTATGAGGCGGCAGCCGCACTGGGATTACCTGCCTGGCGCCGCACGCTGCGTATTATCCTGCCACAGGCATTGCGCACTATTTTACCCGCCGGGTTCAATGAAATTATCAGCCTGGCAAAAGGAACGGCGATGGTTTATGTACTGGCCATGCCGGAACTGTTCTACACCATCCAGATGATCTACAACCGCACCCAGGAAGTGATTCCGCTGCTGATGGTTGGTGCCGTGTGGTATCTGGTGATCACCAGCGTGTTGTCATTAATTCAGCATCTGGTTGAACGCGCGCTGGCACGCAGTGAGAGACGATCCGCTATTAACACCGCCAGGGTGAGTCGCACGGTTAAACGTCGCCGCCAGGCTCCACAGCAGGAGGCTATCCATGTCCCACTCGCCTGAAGGTCATATTTCCATTACCGGCGTCAGCAAATATTTTGGTCGCCATAAGGCACTGGACAACGTATCGCTGGAGATCCCACCCGGTACGGTCACGGTTATTCTCGGGCCTTCCGGTTCAGGTAAATCAACGCTATTACGGGCGATTAATCATCTGGAGCGTGTCGATGAGGGGTTTATTCAGATTGACGGTGATTATATTGGCTACCGCCTTCAGGGAGACCGGTTGTATGAGCTGAAAGAGGCGGAAATCCTGCGCCAGCGTATCAATGTGGGCTACGTATTTCAGAACTTTAACTTATTCCCGCATTTAACGGTGCTGGAAAACCTGATTGAAGCGCCTGTTGCACACGGACTGGCTTCGCGCAAAGAGGCTATTGAGCGGGCATTTACCTTGTTGGATGCTGTCGGACTGCGGCAAAAAGCCGATGCCTGGTCGCGGCATTTATCCGGAGGCCAGCAGCAACGTATCGCCATTGCCCGCGCGCTGGCGTTAAATCCGCGCGTGATGCTATTTGATGAGCCGACGTCCGCACTCGATCCTGAACTGGTGGGCGAAGTGCTGGACGTGATTAAGTCACTGGCACAGTCGGGAACCACGCTGGTTGTGGTGACGCATGAAATTGGGTTTGCGCGGGAAGTGGCCGATCAGGTGGTGTTTATGGTTGACGGCAAAATCGTCGAGCAGGGTAGCAGTGAACAGGTGCTAAATTATCCACGCCACACGCGCACGCAGCAGTTTTTGTCGAAGGTTCTGTAAATACGCGGAAAAGGGCGTTGCGGCACAGGGTTGTGCCGCACAGCGATTACAGGGTAACGACGATTTTGCCTACCTGGCCGTTGGCTTCCATGTACTGGTGTGCCTTAACAATGTCATCAAACGCAAAGGTTTTATCAATCAGTGGTTTGAGTTGCCCAGATTGCAATCCTTCAAAGATGAAACGTTTAGCCCGAGCCAGTTTTTCAGCATCAGTGGTGATTTCGAAAAGCTCATAGCCGCGGAAGGTCAAATGGCGGCCAAGGATCTCAATCACCGGGATCGACAAATCGCGACTATCCAGTGAACCGTACTGGAAAAATAACCCTCCGGCAGGCATTACCTGGGCTATTTTCGCCACACCGGGGCCGCCGACCGGATCAAAGACCACGCGGGTACCTTTGCCACCAGTTATACGGTTAATTTCTGCGACCAGGTCCTGCTCCTGACTGGCAATGACCTCAGCGGCACCCAGTTGCAACAGGGCGTCGCGTTTCTCATGGGTTCGCGTCATCGCAATAGGTGTTGCACCGACCATGTTGGCGATCTGAATTGCGGCCAGACCAACACTGCTGGACGCGGCATTGATCAGCACGTTATCGCCAGGCCCGATATTGGCATACTCCACCAGCGCGCCAAAAGCAGTCACATACATCATCCAGCTGGCGGCGGCCTCGGCAAAGCTCAGGTTTTCCGGATGTTTGACGACCGCATGAGCGGGCGCATTGACGATTTCGCCATACATACCGTACTGATGAAAGCTGAATGCCGGAATGACGCTCACGCGATCGCCTGGTGCGAACTCGTGCACATTGTCACCGACGGCTTCAACAATGCCGGAGGCTTCATAGCCCAGGCGAGCAGGAAAATTGGGTTGGTAAATATACTGACCGGTACGGTACATAATTTCCGCCCGGTTAATACCTATTGCACGAACGCGGATCTGAACATCGTTTGCAAGCGGTGCCGGGGTCTGAATATCCTGAATATTCAGCACATCAGCGCCACCCATTTGATTGAAAACCACGACTTTAGACATAGCGGACCTCGGTAAATTGTTCTGACTTGAGTCCGCACAATGTATTGGTTCTGGTGAGGGTGAAAAACCGCCATTACGGAACTTCACTATTACTCAAATTGTAATAATCCCTGAAGTCGTGGTTTTTGCTGTACGAAAAGCTGACTCAGCCAGTCAATAAAAACCCGCACGCGCGGGGCCAAATAGCGCCTGTCCGGGTAGAGAACAGACACCGGTTTAGCTTCTCCCGCATAGTCACGCAGCACCTCAATCAGTTGTCCCGACTGGAGGTAGGGCGCCAGTACGGCGTGAACGCCGTGTATGATTCCCAGCCCAGATAAACAACCGGTTAGCAGAATGTCGGAGTTGTCTACGCTCATTCGGCTTGCTGGCACGATCGATACCGTTTTCCCGTCGTTGATAAAGGACCACTCCAGCGCGTCACGATGACGTTCACTAAAGAAGTTGAGTGCCTGATGCTGAGCTAAATCATCCGGTGTCTGTGGGATGCCCCGTGTAGCCAGATAATCTGCGGACGCACAGGTCACCATTTTAACCTCGCCAAGTCGTCGGGATATTAGCGAGGAGTCCTGCAATTCTCCAATGCGGATCATGCAGTCGATCCCCTCCGCAAGCAGATCAATTTTGCGGTCAGTGGAGGTGAGAACAATCTCAACGTCCGGATAGCGTGACTGAAAGTCGCTTAGCGCGGGAACGATAATCGAGTGAGCCAACGACAGTGGCGCGTTGATCCTGAGCTTTCCACGCGGAGGCCGTGTTGGTGAGAAAGAGGCCATGATGTCATCCACGTCACCCAGCAGTGCCTTGGTCCGCCGGTAAAATGCGTCACCTTCTTCGGTCAGGGTAACCTTCCGCGTCGTTCGGTTTAGGAGTTTCGTCCCCAGATCGTCCTCAAGATGCTGAATTGCTTTCGTCACCGCGGGGCGGTGCAGGTGCAACACATCAGCGGCTTTGGCAAAACCACCTTGTTCGACAACCTGCACAAAAATGCTCATATATTCAAACATACTCGAACGCATCTCTTATTCTCTCCCGTATCCGTTATGACGGTTGTAGTCTCCGGCATTGTTATTATGAGAGTAATAATTCCGGCTGCATAGATTGTCGAATGCTGCTCTACACTTAGGGTTTTAACATTGAGGGGTTGCAGCATGATTAAGGTCTATGGGGTACCGGGCTGGGGATCGGCCATCAGTGAAGTGATGCTTACACTGGCGGAGATCCCTTACAGCTTTATTAATGTGGACGGCTTTGACAGCGACGGGCCGTCGCGGGCGTTGCTAAAAACTATGAATCCGCTGTGTCAGGTGCCCACACTGATACTGGAAAATGGCAATGTGATGACGGAAACGGCGGCTGTTGCGCTGATGATTCTGGACAGCAGGCCCGAACTGGCGCCGCCTGTCGGACATGTGGAACGTCAACAATTTCAGCGCCTGTTGATTTGGCTGGTGGCAAATGTCTATCCCACGTTTACCTATGCCGATTACCCACAACGCTGGGCACCGGACGCCCCGGCGCAGTTGAAAAAGGGCTGCATTGAGTACCGTAAATCGCTTTATATGTGGCTGAATGACCAGCTAAGCGCCGAACCGTACGCGTTTGGCGATCAGCTCACGTTGCTGGATGTTTATATTGCTGTTATGCGCACCTGGGGGCCAGGACATGACTGGTTTCAGGACAATACGCCCAATATCAGCGCCATCGCGGACGCGGTTTGTCAAATCCCGCGGCTGCGTACTGTACTGAAAAATAACAGAATTATTTGACGCGATGAACGCTTAAAACATGTCTTGCCCCTGTTCGCGGATCATCCTGATAAGTCGTTCTGTGATGGGAGAGGGGCTGCGATCCTTGAGTCGACCAAGAATAAAATGACGGGAATTTGCTGTTCCTTCCAGCGGGATTTCCTTCAATTGTTTATATACCACGCCGCCCTTGGTCAAATTACGCCGGGGTATGAAGCCCAGTAATTCTTTATTTGCCGCAAGGATTTTTGGCATGAGATGGAACGATGATGTTTCTATCTGGGCTCGCGGTGGCGGAAGCCCCCGGCTAATAAAAAACTGATCGATCCAGCGTCGGGAGGCCGTATTTTTCCCCGATAACAACCATTTGTATTCGACAAGGTCTTGAGGCGTAATTGACTTCAACTCTTTTGTAAAAATAGGATGCTCGCAGCTGCCGACTAAAACCACAGCATCCTCCATTATCGGGTAAATAATAGCGTTCTCATAGCTAATCGTTTTAGTAACAATAATGATATCTAACTGATAATTCTGCAGATTATCCCAGAGATAATTATTTACTCCGGGAACAATTTCGAGCATAGCGAGGGGGTTTTCTGTCAGAAAAGCCTGACAAAGCTTAGGAATGAGATATTCAGCGACAGTCGGTACACAGCCTATACGTATTTTGCCTGACACCCCGCGAACATAGTTTTCGAGGTCCTGTTCCGTTTGCTCCATAAAAAAGCAGAGCTTTCTGGCCCGTTCGCGCAGTAACTCACCCGCGGCGGTAAGCGTTATACCGTGCCCGCTGCGGGTCAATAATTGTGTACCCACTTCCTCTTCCAGACGCTGGATGCATTTTGACAGCGCAGGTTGCGAGCGCCCAAGGCGTTCTGAGGCTTGAGCGAGGCTACCCACTTCTGCAATAACATAAAAAAACGTCAAATCGCGAATATTGAGATTCATGACTCTACAGCACCTTTTCCCATCCGCCCGGTATTAGCGTCACAGCATGGTAGAGAATGACGCGCCATTATTTTTTGACCTGACAGCAAAAAGATGACGTTTTCTCTTGCATAAAAAGTAAGAAAATACGGCGAAATGTGTGAACCATGCCGCCTGTCAGTTCCGCATTATTACGCAATAACATCCTGGTGAATTAATACAACCAACTGTATTTTATGATGTTTATAAGCGAATTTTGTTTTTACGCTATTTAACGAAAAGTTATTGCCGCTATCAATATTATTGCCTGTTGCGTCGCCTTGTCCTGGGGTAAAAATCTCCCATCCCGACTATGGCAAGGAGAAGAGGATGCGTTTTACCGTATTAATGACGGCACCAAAACTGGCGCCGAAGGGTGTTAAAAAACTAATAGATGCTGACTGTAAAATAATCTATGTAAATGATTCAACGGATCCGCAGGCGATCCTGTCGATTTTATCCACTGAGCCTGTTGATGCTGTTATTTCACGCACGATGGCGCTAACGGGCGAAGCTATCCGTGCTTGTCCAACGCTGAAAGTCATCACCAAACATGGCGTAGGCGTAAGCAACATTGATGTCGATGCGGCGACGGAACGAAATATTCCCGTCCTCGTGACGCCGGGAACAAACTCACAATCGGTTGCCGAACTGGCATTAGGGCTCATGCTGGCGGCCGCCAGGCGCATTGCATCCTATGACCGAGATTTACGCACAGGGAACTGGAGCCGCGCCGGAAACGGCCAACAATTAAGTGGACGCACTTTGGGATTGGTGGGTTTTGGCCAAATAGGACAAACGCTGGCGCAATTCTGTATAGCGCTGGGCATGAAGGTCGTCGCTTACGATCCCATGCTCAAGGCCAGCCCAATCGAACAGGTCACACTTGTCAACGATTTACCGGCGTTGCTTCGCCAAAGTCAGGTGCTCAGCCTACATTGTCCGCTGGTTCCCGCTACCCGAAATCTGATTAACGAAGAGGCGCTTTCACTACTACCTGATGGTGCAATTCTGGTTAATACCGCCAGAGGGCCGCTGATTGATGAAAATGCGCTGGTAGCGGCTTTGCAGAGTGGAAAAATTGCAGGTGCAGGTCTGGACACTTTCGTTAATGAACCACTGCCCCTCAGCGATGCTATTGCCTCACAACCCACCGTTGTTATGACCCCGCATGTTGGCGGGTCCACGCCTGATGCGTTAGACGCGATGGCTGCGCATGCCGCTGACAACGTGATTAATTTCCTTAACGGAAAACCACTATCCCCGAGTCTGTGTGTTAACCACCTGATTAAATAATATTTACGACGTACTGGAGAATAAAATGTCTATTGGATTCAGAGTCTTTACTCAACGTGAACTGCCTACAGCTGATGTTATCGAAGGTTTCAAAACCATACCAGCAGCAAATATTGCCGACTGTATGGGGCGGCTGAGCGCGATGAATTGCCGCATCCGACGCATGACGGCACCTGCGGAACAAAATATGGTTGGTGTTGCGCTGACGGTAAAAGCGCGTCCTGGCGACAATCTGATGATGCATAAAGCGCTGAACATGATTAAACCTGGCGACATTCTGATCGTTTCCAACGAAGGGGACAGCAGCCAGTCGCTGATGGGCGAGATCATGGTCGCCTACGCCAAATCTCAAGGCATTGCGGGCATCGTGCTGGACGGACCAATGCGTGATCTTGATACCATCTATGCAATGGGGGTTCCAGTTTATGCGACAGGTCACACCCCTGGCGGCCCATTCAAAGAAGGTCCAGGCGAAGTCAATGTTCCTGTAGCCTGCGGCAATATTCACGTTACGCCGGGCGATATTATCGTCGGTGACAGTGATGGCGTCATTGTGATCCCTAAACATGATGCGGCAAAATTGCTGGAAGAAGCTCGCAAGTTTTCTGCCAACGACCATGCAAAACTGGTTGCGGCGCAGACCGGAAAAGCCGATCGCAGTTGGGTGGATAAAGCGCTCGCGGCGAAAGGCTGCGAAACGATTGACGCTGTTTATCCGGGTTAACTCTACAGATGCCAGCCACGTTTGTGGCTGGCTTGCTCAAATAGGCTAATAATAATGGCAGAAAAAATAAAAGCGTTGTCGTTTAAGAAACGGTGGGGAATTCCGTTAGCGATCCTGGCGATGGCGATTACCTATACATTTCCCATGGCAGGACTTTCCATGGAGGGGAAGCATGCGCTGGTATTGTTTGCGGGTGTTTTTATCCTGTTCTTATCCGAACCCATCCCCATTGTTGTTTCAAGCTTACTGATTGTTCCTGCTGCCGTATTATTAAAAGTATGCAGCTTAAAAATGGCACTGTCGGGATTTTCTTCATCTTCCTCTTATCTTCTGGTTGGCGCATTTATTATGGCTGTGGCGCTAACCAAAACACGCTTAGCGGAACGGATTACTTTTTTAATACTTAAAGTTACCGGCAGTAGCGTGCGTAATTTAACACTGGGGGTGACCATTGCGAATATTGTGCTGGCATTCTTTATTCCGTCGTCCACGCCAAGAGTCGCGATACTGCTACCCATTTGTCTGAATTTGATTGCGTTATTTAAAGAAGAAGGGCGAACAAAATTTGCAGTTAATTTGCTGCTCACCATGTCGTTTACTAATTCCACGATCAGCGGCGGTATTTTGACAGCCAATTTACCAAACCCCATTACCGTTGAATTTATTCATAATGCCGGTGGGCCAATGATCTCCTATCTGGATTTTTTGATAGTCGGATTCCCGCCAGCATTACTGATGACGTTTATTACCTGGATCTACCTGCAGTTTGCTTATCCGCCTGAGCAATCGCATATCCCCGGTGGAGAGCAACTGATTAAAGACAGTCTGGACGGGATGGGAAAAATGTCTGCGGCCGAGTGGAAAACGTTGTGGATTTTCCTCGGCGTGGTCTTCCTGTGGGTCACCGGTGATTGGATAGGTGTCGATTCTACCACGGCCTGTATGCTGGGGGCTTGCCTGCTCTTCTTCCCTAAAATTGGCGTGATTAATTGGTCGGAAGCCAATAAAGGCGTGTCGTGGCAAGTGCTGTTCATTTGCGGCGGTGGTGTCAGTATGGGGGCTATTTTGATGAAAACCGGTGCGGCAGAATGGATATCGATGTTGATCTTTAACCATCTGGGTTTATCCACGCTGAGTACCATCGCCTTGCTGATTGTCGTGCTTATCGTCGTGCAATACATGCATATTTTCTTTGTGGGCACGACCGCGATGGCGGCAGCAATGTTGCCTGTACTGATTGGTATTGCCCATGCGGCAGGTCTGCCACCGGCAATGCTGGCGTTACCGGGTGGGATGATTATTGGCGCTTATCCATTATTGATGTTTTATAACACCATTCCGGGCGTGTTGGTCTTTGGTACCGGGAAGGTTGCTATCAATGATTATCCGCGCGTCGGTATTGTACTGTGTGCGATTGCTTGTCTGATTTATGCATTATGCGCATTGTATTATTGGCCAATGCTTGGCGTATTTTGATTTTTAGGAATAATTATTGATTTGTTATTAGCGATTATTTTACCGTGATGTTTATCTGAAACATCGCGTGGTTGATTATATCTGTCGATAACCTTGTAAAGGATATTATATGAAAGTTACGCTTCTTGGCGCTGCCGGAGGAATAGGGCAAGCTTTGTCGTTACTCCTTAAATTAAACATGCCAGAGGGGGCTGAACTCGCACTCTACGATATATCAACAGCAACCCCAGGGATTGCTGTTGATTTAAGCCATATCCCAACCGATGTGCATATTCACGGATATTGTGGCACTCAGATCCAACATGCGTTAGATGGTGCAAATATTGTTATTGTCTGTGCTGGTATTGCCCGTAAGCCGGGAATGGATCGTTCTGACCTCTTCAGTATTAATGCCAATATTATTCATCAGCTTATTGGTGATGTCGCAAAAATATGCCCGGATGCCTGTATTGGTATTATTACTAACCCGGTTAATACCACAGTGGCGATTGCCGCTAATGTCCTGCAAAAGGCTGGCGTCTACGATAAAAGCAAGCTCTTTGGCATCACCACGTTGGATGTCATTCGCGCAAATACGTTTGTTGCACAAATGAAAGGCTGCAGCGTGCGGGACGTTGAGGTTCCGGTCATCGGTGGACATTCAGGCGTCACGATCCTGCCGTTGTTCTCGCAGCTTACGGAGATAAAACTTTCCGATGACGAGATCCGTGCGCTGACAGACCAGGTACAACATGCCGGGACTCGGGTCGTCGAGGCTAAAGCGGGAGCCGGGTCGGCCACATTATCAATGGGGCAGGCAGCCGCACGTTTTTGTTTGTCGTTACTCCGTGCACTGAGTGGGGAACAAGGCATTGTGGAATGCGCATATGTAGAAAGCGGCAGCCAATACGCCCGTTTTTTTGCCCAGCCAGTAGAATTGGGCGTCAACGGAGTATCTCGCGTTATTGCGCTAACTGACCTGAGCCGCATTGAGCAGGATGCACTCGAGGCAATGCAAAGCGAACTGCGGAAAGATATTGCGTTTGGTGAGCGGTTTGTTTGTAAGAATTAACCGTGGTGGTTTTGAAAAAGCCGATCGTCGAAATCGGCTTTCAACGTTTGCCAGGCCGGTAACGTTGTGCATCTGAGCATCATTGTAGACCAAAGACGTCTGGAGGAATTTTGCTAACTGGCGCATATTACGTTATCGCTGTTTTACCCAAAACAATAAGGAACCTGCAATGCCGCATATCGATATTAAATGTTTTCCTCGCGCCCTTACCGATGAACAAAAAACCGCGCTGGCGGCGGATATTACAGATGTCATTATTCGTCATTTGCAAAGCAAAGACAGCTCAGTCAGCGTGGCATTGAATGAGATTGAGCCTGAGGCGTGGCAAGCCGTATGGGATGCGGAAATCGTGCCGCAGATGGACACGTTGATTAAAAAACCCGGTTACAGTATGTGAGAAAAAACGGGCGAGTCATTCGCCCGTTTTTGATGCCATTATGGCGTGACAATATTGAACCAGAATTCAAATTTGTCCATGTAACCGAGCATGGCGTCGAGCTTGGCGGCGTCTCCGGTAATTTTCACGTCACCGCTGTCTTGCGCCTGCTTCAGCGTCACTTCCTTGAGGATGATTTTGTTCAGCGTATCGCGATTGAGCGCGATAGTGGCATCCGCATCTTTCGCTTCGGAATTAGCGGTATGGTTCAGAACACCGTTTTCCAGCTCCAGTTTGTATTTACCACCATCGCTACCAAGGTCGATATTGAATACTGATTTCGCATCGCCCGCTTTCTGCCCGTTAATATGTACCGCCAGGTAGTCGAAGAACATTTCTGGCGTCATGGCGCGGACAGTATCCGGACTGGCCGTATTCGGCGTCGGGCCTTTCACCACGCCGTTGCGCAGTTCTTGTGCGCCCGTCAGGTAGAAGTTACGCCACGGACCAGACTCTGCCTGATAGCCTAATTGTTCCAGCGCATCGGCTTCCAGGTTTCGCGCGGCCTGGTTGTTCGGATCGGCAAATACGACTTTGCTCACCACCTGTGCAACCCAGCGATAGTTGCCCTGATCGTAGTCAGCTTTTGCTTTTTGCAGAATGGCATCCGCACCGCCCATATAGTCGACGAATTTCTTCGCCGCTTCTTCCGGCGGCAGTTCATCAAGTGTGGCTGGGTTGCCGTCAAACCAGCCGAGGTACAGCACGTAGGTGGCTTTCACATCATGGCTAACGGAGCCATAGTACCCGCGGTTCGCCCAGGTGTGTGCCAGTGAATCCGGCAACGTAAAGTTCGCCGCGATTTCATCACGGGTCAGACCTTCGTTGGCCATGCGCAGCGTCTGGTCGTTAATATAACGGTATAGATCGCGTTGGCTTTTCAGTAGGCTCACCACCTTGTCATTGCCCCAGGTTGGCCAATGGTGCTGTGCCATCAGAATTTCCGCTTTATCACCCCAGCGAACAATTGCTTCGTTGATGTATTTGGACCACGGCAACGGTTCGCGAATTTTTGCACCGCGCAGAGAGTAGGTGTTGTGCAGGGTATGGGTGACATCTTCAGCCGATTCGATGAGTTTTTTCTCTTCGATGTACCACAACATTTCTGAAGGCGCTTCGGAGCCTGGAGCCAACATGAAGTCATAGGTCAGGCCATCAATAACCTCTTTTTGCCCATCTTTCTCGATGATATTCGTTGGCGCAATCAGTGTAACCGTCCCTGCGGAAGTGGTGGTTCCCAGTCCCGCGCCGACCTGGCCTTTAGCATCCGGTTTTAGCAGGTTGCCGTACATGTAGCTGGCGCGGCGGCTCATGACGTTACCGGCCATGATGTTTTCAGCAACCGCTGCTTCCATAAAACCGGCAGGCGCATAGACCTTCACTTTGCCTGCTTTAACATCTGCTTCATCAACAACACCGCGCACACCACCGTAATGGTCGACGTGGCTGTGGGTATAAATCACCGCGACAACCGGTTTTTTGCCACGGTTTTTAAAGTAGAGATCCATGCCGACTTTGGCCGTTTCTGCCGACACTAATGGGTCAACAACGGTGATACCTTCTTTACCTTCGATGATGGTCATATTCGACAAATCGAGGTTACGGATCTGATAGACACCCTCCGTGACTTCAAACAACCCGCTGATATTGATCAACTGAGACTGGCGCCACAAGCTCGGGTTTACCGTATCCGGTGCCTTATCGCCTTCCTTAATAAACGCGTACTGTTGCGGATTCCAGATAACGTTGCCTTGTTCACCTTTGATCACGTCCTGAGGAATCGGGGCGATAAAGCCTTTGTGCGCGTCGGTAAAGTCGGTGTTATCAGAAAAGGGGAGTTGATTGTAGAGTGCATTGTTGGCTTGTTGCGTGGCTGCCGTCGCCTCTTTTGGGGCTTCAGCAGACATGACGGGAACAGCAAAAGACGTTAATAACCCAGCAAGTATAAAGCTTTGTGCGATTCTATTAAGTTGCATCGTAAAACCTCTCTGACACTTCATAAGTCCAGTTCTGGGGGGATGCTGCTTTAACGGATTGCGTTTTGAACCAATATTTGACTTAGTGCACGATTAACTATAATTCACATGAATGATTCGGCAAGGTAAGGGAAACGATTTATCTGACTGGTTTTTCGGAAGTTTTGAGAAGGCTGATGGGGATGACAGGCGGATCTGCCATCCATTTGTCGGTGATTATTTACCGGCAGTAACCTGTTTCCCGCTGGTGACAAATGTTCCGGCACCAAGGTGATGCAGGGTATTAAGTTTGCCATCATCAAACTGCCAACGACCTTCCACGAAGACTCGCTCATCAGCGGCAGCCGAGACCACTTCGCCAAACAAGGTGTCATATTTGTCCTGAGCCGCTGTGGCAGGAAGCAGGCGGCATTCCATCCAGGCGAGACACTTGGCTTCTACTAGCGGCAGTCCCAATACCGGGCCTTTGACTACCGGAATGCCGTAGCAGTTGAACTTATCTTCTATTCGACCGGAAACACTCCCTACGGCATAGGTCCAGTTCGTCGCGGCAACACCTGGAATAACAATACCAAATTGACCGCTACGTTCGATCAGTTCGCGCGACCAGGCAGTCTTGTCGACAACAATGGCTACCCGCGGTGGATCAAATTCCACGGGCATTGACCACGCGGCCGCCATCACATTACGCCGTTCTGTATTCGCGTCACGACTGGTTATCAAAATGGTGGGGCCGTGATTAAGCAGTCGGCTGGCGTGTTGTAATTCAACCGGACGAAAATGACTCATAGCGACTCCTCGGCAGAATAAAAATGACATCACAATAAACATAGATAGTAACGGGATTAGCGATTTTGTCGCCTCGCCGGGGGGAACAGCGCACAAAAGCGACAGCGTAAAATTAAAAATGCGTTATAAGTACAACATTCAACAAACAGGAATCCCGTATGACGCCTTTTTTAAACGCTTATTTTGCCCGTATTGGCTGGTCAGATGTGCCCAACGTCGACATTGAAACGTTGAGAGCGCTGCACTTACTGCATAACGGTGCCATACCCTTTGAAAATCTTGATGTGCTGCTGCCGCGTGAAATGCAGCTTGACGATGTGTCCCTTGAAGAGAAGTTGGTCACGGCTCGCCGCGGTGGCTATTGCTTTGAACAAAATGGTGTATTTGAACGGGCGCTGCGCGACATCGGCTTTACCGTACGCAGTTTGCTGGGACGCGTGGTATTGGCGAACCCGTCAAGCCTACCGCCGCGTACACATCGCCTGCTACTGGTTGAATTACAGGGTGAACAGTGGATCGCTGATGTTGGATTTGGCGGACAAACGCTGACGGCCCCTATTCGTCTGCAGGCGGATCTTGAACAGCAAACGCCGCACGGAAACTATCGGCTGATTCAGGAGGGGGGAGACTGGATATTGCAGTTCCGCCATCATGATCACTGGCAGTCAATGTACCGATTCGATCTGGTGGTGCAACATCACAGCGATTATCTGATGGGTAATTTCTGGTCTGCACACTGGCCGCAGTCGCATTTCCGCCACCATTTGCTGATGTGTCGCCATTTACCCGACGGCGGCAAGCTGACGTTGACCAATTTCCACTTTACTCATTATCAGGATGGTCACGCGGTAGAGCAGATTAATCTGCCTGACGTTGCCAGCTTGTATACGCTGTTGCAGGAACGCTTCGGCCTGGGCGTTGACGATGTAAAACACGGCTTTAGCGAGGAGGAACTGGCGACAGTAATGGCGGCGTTTGATACGCATCCGGAGGCGGGAAAATAGGGGCATCAGAATTAATGCCGGATGCGGCGTAATCGCCTTATCCGGCCTACCTGAAGATTTAAAAATCGATCGCCCATTCGGCGTGAAACAGGATCACTGCAGAGCCGGAAATCGTCACTTTTTCTGGCTGGTTATCACGGATAGTCACCGTCACATCAACAATGCCGTCGCGTCCCAACGCACGTCCCTGGTGCCCCTGAACATGCAACATTTTGCCATCATGAGCCATCAGGTTATGGTGTACCAGCCAGGCGCCCATTGGACCATTCGCGTTGCCGGTGACCGGATCTTCCACAATTCCGATAGCCGGTGAAAACATGCGGCCATCGGTTGCGTTTTCGCCCGGACGGAGTTGAAACGGGAAGAAGCCGTTACAGCCAATCTCTTTGCTAATTGCCGTCAGCGCGGGCAGGTCAGGGGAAAGGGCGTCAATATTCACCTCGGGCTTCAGTGGGATCATCACTTTTGAATGCCCGGTAGATGCTACCTGAATCGGCAACCCAGGCAGCATATCGTCTTCAGTTAGGTGCAGCGCGTTAATAATCGCGCGGCGAATGGCCCCATCCAGCGGCGCCTCAAAAACAGGTTTCCCTTGCTCCAGGCTGATGCGGTAGTCAGCGCCGTGCGTGCGTACGTCGACCCGGTGGCGACCGGCGAGTGACGTTTGCCAGACGGTCGTATCACTCAGCCCCAGCACGTTGGCGCGAACATAATGCGCGGCGACGGTAGCATGCCCACAGATGGGCACTTCGACCGTTGGCGTGAAGTAGCGAATACGCACATCGCTGTCGTCACTGGTCAGTAGAAAAGCCGTTTCCGAATGGCGCAGCTCACGTGCTATCAGCTGCATCTGGGCGTCACTCAACCCATCCGCATGCAGCACAACTCCCGCTGAATTGCCGCGAAAGGGTTCTGAGGTAAAGGCATCAACGTGGTAAACCTGTGGTTTCATTGGCGTTCTCCTGGAATGGAGAAGCATCATAACGTACAAAAAGTGGGATAGCGATGCTGCCCGGTAAGTGCACGCGCTACCGGACAGCAGAGAAAATTATCGGCGAGAACGTACTATCTGGTAACGGCGGGTGAAATACTCAACCGGTGCGCTCCAGACGTGAACCAGACGAGTGAACGGGAACAGCAGGAAAATCGTCATCCCCAGCACCAGGTGTACCCGGAAGATTAACGCCACGCCATCCAGATGCGCAGACGCACCGCCCTGGAAGGTGACGACCGACTGCGCCCAGCCCACCAGTTTCAGCATTTCACTGCCGTCCGGATGTTGTGCCGAAAACGGGATAGTGGTCAGGCCGAGGATACACTGAATCAACAGGATACACAGGATCAGGATATCTGCAGTGGAGGACGTTGCGCGAATACGCGAGTTCGTCAGACGGCGCACCAGCAGACCCACGCCGCCTACCAGCGTCAATACGCCACACAGACCGCCGGCAATCATCGCCATCTGTTGTTTCACGGCAACTGGCAGGAACCAGGCATACATCCAGTGTGGGGTTAACATGCCAAACAGGTGTCCAAAGAAGATCCCCAAAATGCCGATATGGAACAAGTTTGACCATAGCACCATACCGCGTTTATCCAGCATCTGGCTGGAGGAGGCACGCCAGGTGTACTGTCCGTAGTCGTAGCGTAACCAACTCCCGAGGATAAACACCGTGCCGCACAGATACGGGTAGATGTCGTAAAAAAAGACGTTCAGATACTGTATCATTTCGGGCCTCCCGCGCTGACGTCGACATACTGTGGTGCCACGTCCTGGCTAAAGCGTCGTTGATAGTTTTGTAACGGTGAACTGTCACAGGCAGTCGCATTATCCTCAATAAACTTCACCTGTTCCTCTTCCCAGACGGCATCCAGCGCCTGGCGGGTATCATCACGGGTTTCAGCACCAACCTGTTTTGTGACACTGTCACTTGACAGAGGGCTTCCGGCAAGCAACAGCAGGGCGTCAAACAGTTGATACCAGGGGGTATCGCGCTGTTTTAATCGACCGCCGAGCAGCGCCAGTATCGGTGCAACGTTCTGCAATCCCTCTTTGGCTTCTGTTTCTGGCAGCACGCTTAAATATTCCAGATACAGCGGCAGGTGATCCGGCAATTCGCGACAGTTGAGTTGAAGCCCAACTTTTTCGTACTGGGCCAGCAGGTCGACCATCGCCTGACCGCGGTCGCGGGATTCGGCATGCACATGCTCGAACAGCAGC
Organism: Citrobacter sp. Igbk 17; assembly: GCF_028069775.1. Taxonomy (NCBI): domain Bacteria; kingdom Pseudomonadati; phylum Pseudomonadota; class Gammaproteobacteria; order Enterobacterales; family Enterobacteriaceae; genus Citrobacter; species Citrobacter sp. Igbk 17. The sequence goes on from NZ_JANEWI010000018.1 coordinate 78,700, forward strand.
AGTGAGGTGGCGCGTCCACGGTCAAATACTTCACACCATTCGGCTTGCTTATCCAGTAACGGGGCATTGAGCAGTTCGTGGGTAAATCCGCTTAGCATGGGCGCATCGCTGGCGACCAGCGCGAAGGCGTCATCTTTGCACTCCCAGAGCAACGCGTCCGGGTATTCCATCAGCAGACCGATAACCTTGAGGATTTGCATTATTCCCCCTCCGCTTTATCGCGTACTTCGGTGATATCGATAGCGTCAATGCGGCTACTGTTAAACAGATTGAACTTGGTATCCGAGCCGTGACAGCCGTCGCCGAAGGTGAAGCCGCAACCGTTTTTCTCCGGGAAAGCGTCACGTGCCATTTCACGATGGCTGGTTGGGATCACAAAGCGGTCTTCGTAGTTGGCAATGGCCAAATAGCGGTACATCTCCTCAACCTGTTCAACGGTTAAGCCCACTTCCTCAATTGCACGGGTATCGGTTACGCCTTCCACGGTTTGCGAGCGCATGTAGTGACGCATCGCCATCATGCGTTTCAGGGCGCGCAGTACCGGACCGGTATCACCTGCACTGAGCATGTTGGCGAGGTACTGGACCGGGATTCGCAGTGACTCAACCGCGGGCAGAATGTTGCCATTGTGCGGCAGACCACCGGCATCAGCGTAAGACTGAATCGGTGACAACGGCGGTACGTACCAGACCATCGGCAGGGTGCGATACTCCGGGTGCAGCGGCAGTGCCAACTTCCAGTCCATCGCCATTTTGTAAACCGGTGAACGCTGGGCCGCTTCAATCACGTTGTGCGGAATACCCTGTTTCAGCGCTTCTTCAATGACGGCCGGATCGTGCGGGTTAAGGAACACATCGCACTGACGCTCATAAAGATCGGTTTCATGTTCGGTGCTGGCCGCTTCCTCGATGCGATCGGCATCGTACAGCAGCACGCCAAGATAGCGAATACGTCCGACGCAGGTTTCGGAACACACGGTAGGTTGGCCGGATTCAATACGTGGATAGCAGAAGATGCATTTTTCTGATTTGCCGCTCTTCCAGTTAAAGTAGATTTTCTTATACGGACAACCGCTGATGCACAAACGCCAACCACGGCACTTATCCTGGTCGATCAGCACGATGCCATCTTCTTCACGCTTATAGATAGCGCCACTCGGGCAGGTGGCGACACAGCTTGGGTTCAGGCAGTGTTCGCACAGGCGTGGCAAATACATCATGAAGGTGTTTTCAAACTGACCGTACATCTCCTTTTGCATCTTCTCGAAGTTACGGTCACGGGCACGTTTTGAGAATTCACCGCCAAGTAATTCTTCCCAGTTTGGGCCCCAGATAATTTTGTCCATCCGTTTACCATCAATCAGCGAGCGCGGGCGGGCAGTGGGCTGATTTTTGCCTTCCGGCGCACTGTGCAAGTGCTGGTAATCGTAGGTAAACGGCTCGTAATAATCATCGATTTGCGGAATGACAGGGTTGGCGAAAATTTTGGTGATGACCCCCATCTTGCCGCCCAGGCGCGGTCTGATCTTACCGTTAACATCGCGCACCCAGCCGCCTTGCCACTCTTCCTGGTCCTCCCAGTTTTTCGGGTAACCAATGCCGGGTTTTGTCTCGACGTTGTTAAACCACGCATATTCCATCCCTTCACGCCCGGTCCAGACGTTTTTACAGGTGACGGAGCAGGTGTGGCAGCCGATGCACTTATCCAGATTCAGAACCATGCCTACCTGTGAGCGTATTTTCATTTTTTCGCCTCCTGTACCTGATCGCGACCTTCATCATCCAGCCAGTTAATATTTTTCATTTTCCTAATCATGATGAACTCATCGCGGTTAGAGCCGACTGTTCCGTAATAGTTGAAGCTGTACGCCAACTGCGCATAGCCGCCAATCATGTGGGTCGGTTTAGGACACACACGGGTGACGGAGTTATGAATACCGCCGCGCATTCCGGTGACTTCGGAGCCGGGTATATTCATGATTCGTTCCTGTGCGTGGTACATCATGGTCATGCCTGGCGGTACACGCTGGCTGACCACCGCGCGTGCGGTTAGTGCTCCGTTTGCATTGAAAGCTTCGATCCAGTCGTTGTCTTCAATACCTAACTCCTTAGCATCAGTTTCACTGATCCAGACAATCGGCCCGCCACGTGACAGCGTTAGCATCAACAGGTTTTCACTGTAGGTAGAGTGGATGCCCCATTTCTGGTGCGGCGTCAGGAAGTTGAGTGCTTTCTCCGGGAAGCCGTTTGGCGGTATCTCACGCATTTCGCTGACGCTACGGGTATCAATGGGTGGACGATACGCCACCAGACTTTCCCCGAAGGCGCGCATCCACGCGTGATCCTGATACAGTTGCTGACGACCCGACAGGGTGCGCCATGGGATCAGCTCATGCACGTTGGTATAACCGGCGTTATAGGAGACGTGCTCGCTTTCAAGACCCGACCAGGTCGGGCTGGAGATGATTTTGCGCGGCTGCGCCTGAATGTCGCGAAAACGAATCTTTTCGTCTTCTTTGTTCAACGCCAGATGCGTATGGTCCCGACCGGTCATTGCCCCCAGCGCTTCCCACGCCTTCACCGCCACCTGACCGTTGGTTTCCGGCGCCAGTGCGAGGATCACTTCCGAGGCATCCAGCGCGGTGTCGATCAGCGGGCGGCCTTTCGCCGGACCTTCGCGCTTGGTGTAATTCAACTTGCCGAGGAAATCGACCTCTGCCTGGGTATTCCACGCAATACCTTTCCCACCGTTGCCGAGCTTGTCCATCAACGGCCCGAGCGAGGTGAAGCGTTCGTAAGTGGCGGGATAATCACGCTCCACAACGGCGATATTGGGCGCGGTCTTACCCGGAATAAGGTCGCATTCGCCTTTACGCCAGTCCAAAATATCAAACGGCTGCGCCAGTTCAGCTGGGGAGTCGTGCTGCAGCGGTTGCAGTACCACATCGGTTTCTTGTCCCAGATGGCCGACACACACCTCAGAAAACACCTTGGCGATGCCTTTATAAATTTCCCAGTCGCTTTTTGACTCCCAGGCAGGATCGACTGCAGCCGACAGCGGGTGAATAAACGGATGCATATCCGAGGTATTCATATCGTCTTTTTCATACCAGGTGGCGGTAGGTAACACGATATCGGAGAACAGACAGGTGCTGGACATGCGGAAGTCGAGCGTCACCAACAGGTCGAGCTTGCCTTCAATCGCCGCCGACTGCCATTCCACTTCCTCCGGTTTAATGCCATCGGTTTCGCCAAGCGCTTCACCCTGAATCCCGCTTTCAGTACCCAGCAGATATTTGAGCATGTATTCATGCCCTTTACCGGAAGAGCCCAACAGGTTAGAACGCCAGACGAACAGGTTACGTGGATGGTTTTTGCCGCTGTCAGGTTGTTCGCAGGCAAAGCGGATATCACCGGATTTCAGCGCCTGCGCGGTATATTCAGCAGGGGATAATCCGGCTTGTTGTGCCTTTGCTTTTACCGTGAGTGGGTTAAGGTTGAGTTGCGGAGCAGACGGTAGCCAGCCCATCCGCTCGGCGCGGACGTTGAAGTCGATCAGATGTCCGGTGAACTTCGAGGCATCGGCCAACGGAGAGAGCAGCTCCTGCGCGGTGACTTTCTCATAACGCCACTGGCTGGAGTGGTTGTAGAAAAACGAGGTACTGTTCATCTGGCGCGGTGGACGGTTCCAGTCCAGCGCAAAGGCCAATGGCAACCAGCCGGTTTGCGGGCGCAGTTTCTCCTGACCCACATAGTGTGCCCAGCCGCCGCCGCTTTGTCCGACACAGCCACAGAACACCAGGATGTTGATCATCCCTCGATAGTTCATGTCCATGTGGTACCAGTGGTTCACACCCGCACCGAGGATGATCATCGAGCGACCGTGGGTTTTGTGTGCGGTATCGGCAAACTCACGGGCGATTTGTTCGATATGACGGCTCGGAACACCCGTAATTTGTTCGCCCCAGGCCGGTGTGTAGGCTTTAACTTCGGTGTAATCTTTCGCGCTATGGATATCATCCAGTCCACGGTCCAGACCATAATTTGCCAGTACCAGATCATAGACGCTGACCACCGGGCAAACGCTGCCATCCGCGAGGGTGAGACGTTTTACCGGCAATTGTCGAATCAGTACCGGTTCCTGCTTCACGCTGCGAAAATGTGGGTTTTCATTGCCGCCAAAGTAAGGGAAAGCGACACCGGCTACGTCATCGTGCTGTCCTAGCAATGACAACGACAGTTCCGTTTCCGCGCCAGCCGCCAGCGGCTCCAGGTTCCATTTCCCTTTTTCACCCCAACGAAAGCCAATCGAACCGTTCGGCACGACCAGTTCACCGTTGCTGTTAAACGCTACGGTTTTCCACTCCGGGTTGTTGGTTTCACCCAGACCATCTATCAGGTCTGAAGCACGCATCATTCGACCAGGGACAAAACTACCATCTTCGCGGGCATCCAGCAGGACCAGCATGGGCATATCGGTGTAGCGGCGGCAGTAATTGAGGAAGTAATCGCTGGGTTTGTCGAGGTGGAATTCTTTGAGGATCACGTGCCCCATGGCCATGGCCAGTGCGCTGTCGGTCCCTTGTTTCGGTGCCAGCCACTGGTCGCATAACTTGGCGACCTCCGAGTAGTCCGGCGTAATGGCAATTGTCTTGGTGCCTTTGTAACGCACTTCCGTAAAGAAGTGGGCGTCTGGCGTACGGGTTTGTGGGACGTTTGAGCCCCAGGCAATGATATAGCTGGAGTTATACCAGTCGGCTGACTCCGGAACGTCGGTCTGCTCACCCCAGGTCATGGGTGATGCCGGCGGTAAATCGCAGTACCAGTCATAGAAGCTCAGGCAGGTTCCACCTAGCAGCGAGAGGTAACGCGTACCCGCCGCGTAGGAAACCATCGACATGGCGGGAATGGGTGAGAATCCGGCCACCCGGTCCGGGCCATAGGTTTTTACCGTCCAGACGTTGGCGGCGGCAATCAGTTGGTTTAGCTCTTTCCAGTTGGAACGAATAAACCCGCCGCGCCCGCGCACCTGTTTGTAGCTCTGGCACTTCTGCGGGTCGTTCATGATCGATTCCCAGGCCAGCACCGGGTCGGGCTGGCGGCTCAGGGCGTCACGCCACAGTTCGATCAGACGTTTACGTACCAGCGGGTATTTTAGTCGGTTAGCGCTGTAGAGATACCAGGAATAGCTGGCACCGCGTGGGCAACCGCGTGGCTCATGGTTGGGCAGGTCAGGGCGGGTTCGCGGGTAGTCAGTTTGTTGTGTTTCCCAGGTCACAAGCCCGTTTTTGACGTAGATTTTCCAGCTGCATGAGCCGGTACAGTTCACGCCGTGGGTAGACCGCACAATTTTGTCGAACTGCCAGCGTTGACGATAGCTGTCTTCCCAGTCCCGGTTGGTGTGCATCACTTGCCCATGCCCCTCGGCAAATGTCTCGCCCTTTTGTTTAAAGTAGCGAAAGCGATCCAACAGTTTACTCATGACATTTCTCCTGCTCCTAATGGACGCTGCCTACGATCTGCAGGCCAAATAGTTGTTATTTTTTTTGCGATTTACGGCCATAGACCAACCAGGTCACCAGCACGCAGACGATGTAAAACACTAAGAAGATTTTCATTGCCCCGACCGGCGAACCGGTCAGCGCCAGAGAGGAACCAAAGGCTTTTGGAATGAAGAACCCCCCCACGGCGCCGATGGCGGAGATAAAACCCAGTGCCGCTGCGGTATCGGTCACCGCTTCACGCTGGGCTTGTTCTTCCGTTCCACCCTGTAGCTTCACGCGGTAGATGGTGATTTTGCGAAAGATCACCGCAATCATCTGGAAGGTTGAACCGCTGCCCAGTCCCGCGGTCAGGAACAAGCCCATGAACACCAGATAGAAGGCAACAAAATTTCCTTCTCCTGAGCCGGGGAGGGTAAGAAACAGCAGCGCACTAAACAGCGCCATAAAGATGAAGTTGATTAATGTGACCCGTACTCCGCCGAACTTGTCAGAGATAACGCCGCCCGCCGAGCGTGCCAGGGCGCCAATAAACGGCCCAAAGAACGCCAGTTGCAGAATATTAACGTCGGGGAACTGGGTTTTCGCTAGCATGGCAAAACCGGCTGAAAAGCCGATAAACGAACCGAAAGTGGCAAGGTACAACAGGCTTAGCAGCCACAGATGAAAGCGTTTAAGGACCGGTAACTGAGAGGCGATTGAGGCCTTGGAACTGGCGATGTCATTCATTCCCACGCCCGCAGCCAGCGTTGAGAGCAGCAGCAGCGGAACCCAAATCCATGCGGCGTTTGCCAGTGACAATAACGAACCATCAGGCTGCGGTACGCCTTGTACCCCTAAAAAGGTGAATAGGGGTAGGAAAATGACTAACGGCGCGATTAACTGCATCACGCTGACGCCAAGGTTACCGAGACCGCCATTCACGCCCAGCGCACTGCCTTGCTTCGCTTTCGGGAAGAAGAAACTGATATTCCCCATACTGGAGGCAAAATTGGCACCGGCAAAACCACACATCAGCGCAATGATGATAAATACACCGAAAGGGGTAGCGGTATTTTGCACAGCGAAACCGAGCCACACGCAGGGAATAACCAGAATTACCGTACTAAAAACGGTCCAACGGCGGCCGCCAAATATAGGTACCATAAAGGAGTAGGGGACGCGTAATATTGCGCCAGACAGAGAGGGTAATGCCGTTAATAAAAAGAGTTGATCGGTGGTGAAATTAAAACCAATTTTATTTAAGTTTACCGCAACCGCACTAAATAACATCCAGACGCAGAACGCGAGTAGTAAGCAACTCACTGATATCCAGAGGTTTCTTCGCGCAATGTGTTTGCCTTTATTTTCCCAAAAAGCGGGATTTTCTGGTTTCCAGTCAGTCAAAAGATAACGATTATTCTTCTCATTTGGTGATGACATATTTTCCTCACATGCGCACGTCGTTCAATAAATAAACGCCTGGGGTTCCGCACTGGTGCTAATTAGAAATTATTGAAAAGTTTTAGGAATATTGACTGAAAGGATAGATAAAAAAGCGCAATAACGCGGCGTGTCAGAGGAATAACACGTTGCTTAAGTGTTACTAATTGTAAACTGAAAAGATGTATTGTTAATTCATGTATAACATCAAATAAATAACTCTAGCGTTATCATGCGATCCAGGTGGCGATCGAAAGCCGGATCGGCCATTTCTGCAAAGCCCAGCATATACATCCCATCCAGTCCGCAAACCAGCGCAATTAAACGCCAGGCGACGTCGGCGGCATCAGGCGCTGAGGAGAATTCACCCGCTTTCTGCCCGTGGGTAATGATTGCAGCGGTTTCTTCATGCCACATACGCATTGTGAGCAGGTAAGCGCTTTTGATTTCCGGGTCCTTATCGGCCAGGATCTGCGCTTCGCGCCACAGCTTGATATACGGTTCGAACCCACCGTCTTCACTTCCCAACATGGCATGAAGTCGTTCACGGTAAGTTGCATTTTCACTGACCAGTTCGGCATCAAGAAGGGTGCGGATCAAGCGGACAAAAGCCTGGGATTTGAGCTCACCGGCAGAGGTAAAATGATGATGCAGTTGCCCGGTCGCTACCTGAGCCTCCGTGGCAATGCGTCTCACGGTCATGGCGGAAAATCCTTCTTCAAGCGCCACGCGCATTGCCGCCTGCAGGATCAATTCCCGACGTTCATCCCGATTCATATAGCTCATACATCCTCCCTATATTCACATTATTGGCAGTTTAACAAAAAGTTGGACATGCGTTCAATTTTCCGTAGGATCGCTAAAGCTGGACATGTGTCCAGTTTCAGTTTTGTAGGGAGTTTTATGTTTCGTCAGTGGTTAACGTTAGTGATTATTGTGCTGGTCTACATCCCTGTTGCGATTGATGCAACGGTGCTGCACGTTGCCGCGCCCACGCTGAGTATGACGCTGGGTGCCAGTGGTAACGAGCTGCTGTGGATCATTGATATCTATTCTCTGGTGATGGCCGGTATGGTGTTACCGATGGGGGCGTTGGGCGATCGTATCGGTTTTAAACGTTTGCTGATGCTGGGTGGTGGGCTATTTGGTCTGGCTTCGCTGGCTGCCGCGTTTGCTCACAGTGCCGGCTGGCTAATCGCAACCCGGGCCGTGCTGGCCATTGGTGCAGCGATGATCGTTCCGGCGACGCTGGCAGGTATTCGAGCCACCTTTGCCGAACAACGTCATCGCAATATGGCGCTTGGCGTCTGGGCTGCCGTCGGTTCCGGCGGTGCGGCATTTGGTCCCTTAGTCGGTGGTATGTTGCTGGAGCATTTCTACTGGGGCTCAGTGTTCTTAATCAATGTGCCCATTGTACTGGTGGTGATGGCCTTGACCGCACGTTACGTACCACGCCAGACCGGACGTCGCGATCAGTCGTTAAATTTTGGCCATGCGATTATGTTGATCGTGGCGATTTTACTGCTGGTTTACAGTGCTAAAACGGCGCTAAAAGGGCATATGGCGACCGGGGTTATCGTATTGACGCTGCTAACCGGAGCAGTGCTGTTGTGGAAATTTGTGCGTATTCAACTCGCGGCCTCACGCCCAATGATTGATATGCGGTTGTTCACCCATCGCATTATCTTAAGTGGCGTGGTAATGGCGATGACTGCGATGATCACCCTGGTAGGGTTCGAGTTGCTGATGGCCCAGGAATTACAGTTTGTTCACGGTTTAATGCCGTATCAGGCGGGGCTGTTTATGCTACCCGTCATGCTGGCAAGTGGCTTCAGCGGCCCGATTGCCGGTATGTTGGTTTCACGGCTGGGATTGCGCTGCGTGGCAACGGCAGGTATGGCGTTGAGTGCAGTCAGTTTCTACGGCCTGGCAATGACGGATTTCAGCACTCAGCAGATCCAGGCCTGGATATTAATGGCGTTACTGGGGTTCAGTGCCGCCAGCGCGCTACTGGCTTCAACGGCAGCCATTATGGCGGCAGCCCCGGCTGAAAAAGCCGCTGCTGCGGGGGCTATCGAAACCATGGCCTATGAACTGGGTGCCGGTCTTGGGATCGCGATTTTTGGTCTCTTGCTAAGCCGTAGTTTTTCCGCGTCGATTCTACCGCCTGCCGGCCTAAATGCGCAGGAGCTGGAGCGTGCTTCATCGTCAATGGGTGAGGCGGTGCAATTAGCACATTCGCTTTCGCCGTCTCTTAGCGACGCGTTGCTTGCAGCTGCCAGAGAAGCATTTACCTGGTCGCACAGCGTGGCATTGAGCAGCGCTGGCAGCATGCTTATCGTATTAGCGGTAGGGATGTGGTTCAGCCTGGCAAAAGTGAACCGTCAATAACTAGTGAGCTAAATGACAGGGGTAATCCATCGCTTCGACTTCTTTTCCACTCAGGCGAGCGTATTGCCCCGTCAACCTCCAGAAAGCAGGCTGTGTTTCGGTATAGATTTCAGCCGCCAGAATCAGACGGCGACGATCGACCTCATTCAGCTCCAGCAATGTCCACGGAATAAAGTAGCGATCGCTATCGGTCAGTGTAAACCATAAGGGGCATCCACAGCCGGAACAGAAGAAACGTTCTCCGCGCGTTGATGAGGGAAAGTGCGAAGGTTCTGCTGAATCAGGGGACAGTAGTGGATGACCGCAGGCTTCCAGATACATGGCGACACCACCGGACCACTTCTGGCACAGCGTGCAGTGGCAGGCATAGACATCAAGCATTTCGACGTTTACGGTAAAATGACTCTGTCCGCAAAGACAACGACCAGTGAACGTCTGCACGGCATACTCCTTATGACCGAGTCTACATCAAGAGAAAAAGCCAGCCCTGGATGGACTGGCTTTGTATTCAACTTACAACAAAATTAGAACTGGTAGTTCAGACCAACAGCCACGATGTTGTCAGTGCTAACACGGGCGTCAGAAGTGAATTTGTTGTCGTCCAGCAGGTTGATTTTGTAATCAACGAAGGTAGACATGTTTTTGTTGAAGTAGTAGGTCGCACCCAGATCGATGTATTCAACCAGATCCTGGTCGCCGTAAACACCCAGATCTTTACCTTTGGATTTCAGGTAAGCGATGGACGGACGCAGACCGAAGTCGAACTGGTACTGAGCAACAGCTTCAAAGTTCTGCGCTTTGTTAGCGATACCGTTAACTTTACCGAACTTGGTCATGTTGCGGGTTTCAGAGTAGGTGGTTGCCAGGTAGATGTTGTTCGCATCATATTTCAGGCCAGCAGCCCATACTTCTGCGTTTTTACCGGAAGCGTAGAATTCGTTGTTACCATCACGCATCTGGTCATCAGTACGGTCAGATTTCGCATAGGTTGCACCGATGCCGAAGCCTTCGTATTCATAAGTAGAAGACAGACCGAAACCGTCGCCGTTCGCTTCAACGTCTTTGCTGCGGTCGTTTTTGCCCTGATACTGAGCAGCAAAGTTCAGACCTTCAACCAGACCGAAGAAGTCAGTGTTACGGTAAGTTGCAACGCCGGTAGCACGCTGAGTCATGAAGACGTCAGTCTGGGTCCAGGTATCACCGCCGAATTCTGGCAGGACGTCAGTCCATGCGCCGATGTCGTAAGCTACGCCGTAGTTACGACCGTAGTCGAAAGAACCGTATTCAGCGAATTTCAGGCCAGCGAATGCCAGACGGGTTTTGTCTGCTTCGGAACCTTGATCTTCAGAACGGTTGCCTTTGAATTCATATTCCCACTGGCCGAAACCAACCAGTTGGTCGTTGATCTGAGTTTCGCCTTTGAAGCCCAGACGCGCGTAAGTTTTGTCACCATCGTTGCTGGTATCGTCAGAGAAGTAATGCTGAGCGTGAACTTTACCGTACAGATCCAGTTTGTTACCGTCTTTGTTATAAATCTCAGCTGCGTTTACCGCACCCGCTGCCAACAGGGTAGTCACTGCCACTGCAACTAATTTAAGTTTCATTCTAAATAATCCTTATAATTTTTTCTTGGTGTGTTTCCTAAACCATTGCTAAACGAGGCCGTTCATCAATGACGAACTATTTTTAAATGACGATGTGGTATTAGTTCAATAATAAGTTTCATAATATTGCGGAATATTTGAATTTGTGTGATCCAGATCTACATAATACAGCTGATTATATTAATCTTAATATGTGAC
>NZ_JANEWI010000019.1:0-89551 GCF_028069775.1 Citrobacter sp. Igbk 17
AAACGCATGTCATTATGCGCCGTCGGATGGCGGCATAAATGCCTTATCCGGCCTACGATGCGCTCTCCTTGCCGTTGGAAAACGCATGTCATTATGCGCCGTCGGATGGCGGCATAAATGCCTTATCCGGCCTACGATGCGCTCTCCTTGCCGTTGGAAAACGCATGTCATTATGCGCCGTCGGATGGCGGCATAAATGCCTTATCTGGTCTGGGATGTACTCTCCTGTAGGCCGGATAAGACGCAACGCGTCGCCATCCGGCAACCTGTTATAGTCCATATCCCGTTCCCGCTCCGCTCATCACCCTGGGTATCATCAATCTAAAATTCCCATATCTTGTATGGTTGAATCTTCTTTCATCTACATCTAGTATCTTCTCTATCAGCACCCACACAAGCCGATGTCCAATATGCATCGCTCTTTTACTTTTAAATGGAAATACGAATCATGCGTATTATTATTTACACTCGTAATAACTGTGTTCAGTGCCACGCCACAAAACGGGCGATGGAAAGCCGTGGTTTTGACGTTGAGATGGTGAATGTCGATTTGCAGCCTGAACTGGCAGATACCCTGCGCGAGCAAGGTTTTCGTCAGTTGCCTGTCGTGGTGGCAGGTGAAACCCGTTGGTCAGGATTTCGCCCGGACATGATCAATCGCCTGCGCCCGGAACCCCGCGTGGTCAGCGCATGACGACCCTCGTCTACTTCTCCAGCAGCTCCGAAAATACGCACCGCTTTATGCTGCGTCTGGCGCTGCCCGCCATCCGTATTCCACTGAATGAACGCGAGAGGATCCGGGTAGACGAGCCTTACATTTTAATCGTGCCGTCTTACGGCGGCGGCGGTACGGCAGGCGCAGTCCCGCGTCAGGTGATCCGCTTTTTAAACGATCCTCATAACCGGGCATTAATCCGTGGCGTGATCGCATCTGGCAATCGCAATTTCGGCGAGGCCTATGGGCGTGCGGGTGAGGTCGTCTCACAAAAATGCGGCGTGCCATGGCTCTATCGTTTTGAGCTGATGGGTACGCAAAGCGATATCGAAAACGTTCGAAAAGGAGTGAGCGAATTTTGGCAACGACAACCGCAGAACGCGTAATCCAGCCAGCACTGGATTATCACGCCCTGAACGCCATGCTAAATCTGTACGATAAAGCCGGGCGGATTCAGTTCGATAAAGATCATCAGGCGGTGGAAGCTTTTTTTGCTACCCACGTCCGTCCTCATTCGGTGGTCTTTGCCAGTCAGCAGGAACGCCTGGACACGCTGATTCGTGAAGGCTATTACGACGAAAGCGTTTTAGCCCGCTACGATCGCGCGTTCGTGGTGAAGCTGTTTGCCCACGCCCACGCCAGCGGATTCCGCTTTCAGACATTCCTCGGCGCATGGAAGTACTACACCAGCTATACACTGAAAACCTTTGACGGCAAACGCTACCTTGAAGATTTCGAGGATCGCGTGACGATGGTGGCACTCACTCTGGCGCAGGGTGACGAGGCGCTCGCCATGCAGCTCACTGATGAAATGCTCTCGGGTCGTTTTCAACCCGCCACGCCAACCTTCTTAAACTGCGGCAAACAACAGCGTGGGGAGCTGGTTTCCTGCTTCCTGCTACGCATTGAAGACAACATGGAGTCCATCGGCCGGGCGGTAAACTCAGCGCTGCAGCTTTCCAAACGCGGCGGCGGCGTGGCATTTTTACTCTCGAATCTGCGCGAGGCCGGAGCGCCTATTAAGCGTATTGAAAACCAGTCTTCCGGCGTGATCCCGATAATGAAAATGCTGGAAGATGCCTTTTCTTATGCTAATCAGTTGGGCGCACGTCAGGGCGCGGGCGCAGTGTATCTGCACGCGCACCATCCCGATATTTTACGTTTTCTCGATACCAAACGTGAAAATGCCGATGAAAAAATCCGCATCAAAACGCTCTCGCTCGGTGTGGTGATCCCGGACGTCACCTTCCGTTTGGCCAAAGAAAATGCGCAGATGGCGCTGTTTTCACCGTATGACGTAGAACGCCTTTACGGCAAACCATTCGGTGATATCGCCGTGAGCGAGCGCTATGACGAACTGGTTGCCGACACGCGTGTGCGCAAAACATACATTCATGCCCGCGACTTCTTCCAGCGACTGGCAGAGATTCAGTTTGAGTCTGGCTACCCCTACATTATGTTTGAAGATACGGTGAACCGTGCGAATCCGATTGCCGGTCGCATCAATATGAGCAACCTGTGCTCGGAGATTTTACAGGTCAACAGTCCATCAACCTATGATGAGGCACTGGGCTATACGCAGGTAGGGCATGATATTTCCTGCAATCTTGGATCGCTGAACATTGCCCACACCATGGATTCACCTGACTTTGCTCGTACAGTGGAAACAGCCGTGCGCGGCTTAACCGCCGTCTCGGACATGAGCCATATCCGCAGTGTTCCTTCCATTGAAGCCGGGAACAGTGCGTCACACGCCATTGGTCTCGGGCAGATGAACCTGCATGGTTATCTGGCGCGGGAAGGAATCGCCTACGGTTCACCCGAAGGGCTGGATTTCACCAATCTTTATTTTTACACCATCACCTGGCATGCCCTGAATACGTCAATGAAACTGGCCCGTGAACGCGGAAAATCTTTTGCCGGATTTAGTCAGTCACGCTATGCCAGTGGCGAGTACTTTACCCAGTATTTGCAGGGAGACTGGCAGCCTAAAACAGAGAAAGTCCGCGCACTGTTTGCCACAAGCGGCATTACGTTGCCAACCCGGGAGATGTGGCAGCAGCTGCGGGATGATGTGATGCGCTACGGCATCTATAACCAGAATTTACAGGCCGTTCCGCCGACCGGCTCAATCTCCTATATCAACCACGCGACCTCAAGCATTCACCCGATTGTATCGAAAGTGGAAATTCGTAAAGAGGGTAAAACCGGGCGCGTTTACTACCCTGCCCCGTTTATGACCAACGAGAATTTGGCCCTGTATCAGGATGCCTACGAGATTGGCCCACAAAAGATCATTGATACCTATGCCGAGGCGACACGGCATGTCGATCAGGGACTCTCACTGACGCTCTTTTTCCCCGATACCGCTACCACTCGAGATATCAACAAGGCACAGATCTACGCCTGGCGTAAGGGTATCAAATCGTTGTACTACATACGGTTACGCCAGTTGGCGCTGGAAGGAACCGAAATTGAGGGTTGCGTGTCATGCGCACTGTAAGGAGAACAGAATGAAACTATCTCGCGTCAGCGCCATCAACTGGAACAAGATTGAAGATGATAAAGACCTTGAGGTATGGAATCGCCTGACCAGTAACTTCTGGCTACCGGAAAAAGTCCCGCTTTCCAATGATATTCCGGCATGGCAAACGTTGAGCGCTGCCGAGCAGCAGCTCACTATCCGCGTATTTACCGGCCTGACGCTGCTCGACACGATTCAGAATATCGCCGGCGCCCCCGCGCTAATGGCGGATTCAATCACGCCACATGAAGAGGCGGTACTGTCGAATATCAGCTTTATGGAAGCCGTGCACGCGCGCTCCTACAGTTCTATTTTTTCCACGCTTTGTCAGACCAAAGATGTGGACGCGGCTTACCTCTGGAGTGAGAAAAATTCTCCGCTCCAGCACAAGGCACAGATAATTCTGACGCATTACGCCAGCGAGGAACCGCTGAAAAAGAAAATAGCCAGCGTATTTCTGGAATCCTTCCTGTTCTATTCCGGCTTCTGGCTACCGATGTATTTCTCCAGCCGCGGCAAGCTGACGAATACCGCTGACCTTATCCGCCTGATCATTCGTGATGAAGCAGTTCATGGTTATTACATTGGCTATAAATACCAAAAAGGTCTGGAGCACGTTTCACCCTCTACGCGTGACGCGCTACAGAATTATGCCCTCGATCTGTTGATGGAATTATATGACAACGAAGTTCGTTATACGGAGGAACTGTATGCGGAAACCCCGTGGGTAGAAGACGTCAAAGCCTTTCTCTGCTACAACGCCAATAAGGCGCTAATGAATTTAGGTTATGAGGCCCTGTTCCCGGCAGAAATGGCGGATGTGAACCCGACAATCCTCGCTGCGCTCTCACCCAACGCAGACGAAAACCATGATTTCTTCTCTGGTTCAGGGTCATCTTATGTGATGGGTAAAGCCGTCGAAACAGAAGATGACGACTGGAATTTTTAACGTTTCCTTCCGCGGGAAATACCTTACATTTTCCGCGTTAATATTTTAACGAGATCACATTTTTATCACACAAATATGATTGGGTGATCTACACTCAATATCAGCCGCAATATTCGCCTGTATTTCAACAATTCAGGCGCATTTTCAGTGTCATTTACAAAAAATATCCCTCAAGGCTCATCCGCGCTCAGCCCTTATATCATGGGAAATCCCGCCATCTGACGTTTGGCAATATTCATGCCACAAACAAATTCAGGGTTGTCTCAGATTCTCAGTATGTTAGGGTAGAAAAAGGTCACTATTTCCATCAGGTAATATATCGATATAAACAAATAACAGGAATCATTCTATTGCATGGCAATTAAATTAGAAGTTAAAAATCTCTATAAGATATTTGGCGAGCATCCACAGAGAGCGTTCAAATATATTGAAAAAGGACTTTCAAAAGAGCAAATTCTGGATAAAACAGGGCTATCGCTTGGCGTTAAAGACGCCAGTCTGGCCATTGAAGAAGGCGAAATATTTGTCATCATGGGATTATCTGGTTCGGGTAAATCCACAATGGTACGCCTTCTCAATCGCCTGATTGAACCCACCCGCGGACAGGTATTGATAGACGGCGTAGACATTGCCCGAATCTCCGATGCTGAACTTCGCGAGGTGCGCAGAAAAAAGATTGCGATGGTCTTCCAGTCCTTTGCCCTGATGCCGCACATGACTGTGTTGGACAATACGGCATTCGGCATGGAATTAGCCGGTGTTGCCGCTGAAGAGCGTCGTGAAAAAGCGCTGGATGCGTTACGTCAGGTAGGTCTGGAGAATTACGCGCACGGCTACCCGGATGAACTTTCCGGCGGAATGCGCCAGCGCGTGGGACTCGCCCGCGCATTAGCCATCAATCCCGATATCTTATTAATGGATGAAGCCTTCTCTGCGCTCGATCCGTTAATTCGTACCGAAATGCAGGATGAACTGGTAAAACTCCAGGCGAAGCATCAGCGTACCGTGGTCTTTATTTCCCACGATCTTGACGAAGCGATGCGTATTGGCGACAGAATTGCCATTATGCAAAACGGTGAAGTGGTACAGGTCGGTACACCGGATGAAATCCTGAATAACCCGGCGAATGATTATGTGCGTACCTTCTTCCGTGGCGTAGATATTAGTCAGGTCTTTAGCGCTAAAGATATATCCCGTCGTAGCCCTGAAGGGCTAATTCGTAAAACGCCAGGCGTCGGCCCCCGTTCGGCCCTGCAATTACTGCAGGACAAAGATCGCGAATATGGTTACGTGATTGAACGCGGCAATAAATTCGTCGGTGTGGTGTCGATCGATTCATTAAAAACCGCATTAAGCCAGGCACAAGGTATTGATGCGGCATTAATCAACGAGCCGCTAGCCGTGGATGCACAAACGCCTCTTAGCGAGTTACTTTCTCATGTCGGTCAGGCCCCGTGCGCGGTGCCGGTTGTCGATGAGGAACAACAGTATGTGGGCATCATTTCAAAACGCATGCTGCTACAGGCTTTAGATCGCGAGGGGGCAAACAATGGCTGATCAAACCAATCCGTGGGATACCGCACCTGCGGCCGATAGCGCCGCGCAATCTGCTGATGCCTGGGGGACCCCCGCAGGCGCACCTGCCGACGGCGCTAGCGCAGACTGGCTAACCAGTGCACCGGCACCGGCACCAGAGCATTTCAATATTATGGATCCATTCCATAAAACGCTGATCCCGCTGGATAGCTGGGTCACCGAAGGGATCGATTGGGTGGTCACCCATTTCCGTCCTGTCTTCCAGGGCATTCGTGTCCCGGTGGATTACATACTTAATGGCTTTCAGCAACTCCTGCTGGGCATGCCTGCACCGGTGGCAATTATCCTGTTTGCCCTGATCGCCTGGCAAATTTCCGGTATCGGAATGGGCGCCGCCACGCTGATTTCACTGATTGCTATCGGTGCTATCGGTGCCTGGTCGCAGGCAATGATCACCCTGGCGCTGGTGCTAACCGCGTTGCTGTTCTGCGTGGTGATCGGCTTGCCAATGGGGATCTGGCTGGCGCGCAGCCCACGTGCGGCGAAGATTGTCCGACCACTGCTGGATGCGATGCAGACCACCCCCGCGTTCGTCTATCTGGTGCCGATCGTCATGCTGTTCGGTATTGGCAACGTCCCCGGCGTAGTGGTGACAATTATCTTCGCCCTGCCGCCCATCGTGCGTCTGACCATTCTGGGGATTAATCAGGTCCCGGCCGATCTGATTGAAGCCTCGCGCTCATTTGGTGCCAGCCCGCGTCAGATGCTGTTTAAAGTGCAGTTGCCGCTGGCGATGCCCACCATTATGGCAGGGGTGAACCAGACGCTGATGCTGGCACTCTCCATGGTGGTTATCGCGTCGATGATCGCCGTCGGTGGCTTGGGTCAGATGGTTCTGCGCGGTATCGGCCGTCTGGACATGGGTCTGGCTACCGTTGGCGGTGTGGGGATCGTGATCCTCGCCATCATTCTGGACCGTCTGACGCAGGCCGTAGGCCGCGACTCGCGTAGCCGTGGTAACCGTCGCTGGTACACCACCGGTCCGGTTGGGCTTCTCACCCGCCCTTTCACTAAGTAGTTCACCCGTTGCCCGGTGACGCATTGCTTACCGGGCCTACAATTCATTAGCTTACACAAAATCATTCAAGTTGCATCGCGGCGGCAAACGAATGTATCCCCAGGAGCGTACAAGTAGTACGTGACTGGGGTGCATGAGTGCAGCCAACAAAGAGGCAGCTTGAAGGATGAAGTGTAATAAGGAACAACGATGCGACATACCATACTTTTTGCCACAGCGTTTGCCACCCTTGTCTCCACCAGCGCTTTCGCTGCCGACCTGCCGGGCAAAGGCATCACCGTACAGCCAATCCAGAGCACCATCTCTGAAGAATCCTTCCAGACGCAGCTGGTTGCCCGCGCGCTGGAGAAACTGGGTTACACCGTTAACAAAACCAGCGAAGTTGACTACAACGTCGGCTATACCTCTATTGCCTCTGGCGATGCGACGTTTACCGCCGTGAACTGGCAGCCGCTACATGATGATATGTACGCCGCAGCCGGCGGAGATAAAAAATTCTATCGCGAGGGGGTATTCGTAACAGGCGCTGCACAGGGTTATCTGATCGACAAAAAAACCGCTGAGCAGTACAAAATCACTAACATCGCCCAGTTAAAAGATCCGAAGATCGCCAAAATCTTTGATACTAACGGCGATGGTAAAGCTGACATGATGGGTTGCTCGCCGGGCTGGGGTTGTGAAGCCGTGATTAACCACCAGAACAAAGCCTTCGATCTGGAAAAAACAGTCGAGGTCAGCCACGGTAACTATGCAGCAATGATGGCTGACACCATTACCCGCTTTAAAGAAGGCAAACCGATCCTGTACTACACCTGGACACCATACTGGGTCAGTGACGTGATGAAACCGGGCAAAGATGTTGTCTGGCTGCAGGTCCCGTTCTCTTCTCTGCCCGGTGAACAGAAAGATATCGATACCAAACTGCCGAACGGCGCGAACTATGGCTTCCCGGTAAACACCATGCACATTGTCGCCAACAAGGCCTGGGCGGAGAAAAACCCGGCTGCGGCGAAACTGTTTGCCATCATGAAATTGCCACTGGCAGATATCAACGCGCAGAACGCAATGATGCATGATGGTAAAGCCTCAGAAGCTGACGTTCAGGGCCACGTTGATGGCTGGATCAAAGCCCACCAGCAGCAGTTCGACGGCTGGGTAAAAGAAGCGCTGGCTGCGCAGAAATAACCCACTCGTAGGCCTGATAAGCGTGACGCTATCAGGCCCAGTAATCCCACCAATGCCGGATGGTGGCGCGATGCGCCTTATCCGGCCTACCCCCCTTCCCACACCGCACAATCCATCACCCAACAAATCAGCAACATTTAATCACTTCCGTTATGATTGTTTTCTGCAACCCATTATTCAGTTGAAAACAATGACCAAACCCACTCACGGGCTTAGCCCGGCACTGATCGTTTTAATGTCTGTGGCGACCGGCCTCGCCGTTGCCAGTAACTATTACGCCCAGCCGCTGCTCGACACCATCGCGCGAAACTTTTCGCTGTCGGCCAGTACTGCGGGCTTTATCGTCACTGCAGCACAGCTTGGCTACGCTGCGGGGCTCCTGTTTCTGGTACCACTTGGCGATATGTTTGAACGCCGGATGCTGATTGTCTCGATGACACTGTTAGCCGCAGGCGGCATGTTGATTACTGCCAGCAGTCAGTCGCTGGGGATGCTGATCCTCGGCACTGCGCTAACCGGGTTGTTCTCAGTTGTCGCACAGATCCTGGTTCCGCTGGCGGCGACGCTCGCCACGCCGGACAAGCGCGGTAAAGTTGTTGGTACGATTATGAGCGGCCTGTTGCTGGGGATTTTGCTAGCGCGAACGGTTGCAGGGTTGCTGGCGAATCTCGGCGGTTGGCGCACCGTGTTTTGGGTGGCCTCAGTATTGATGGCGCTGATGGCGATTGCCCTGTGGCGTGGTTTGCCGAAGATGAAATCAGAGACCCATCTTAACTACCCGCAGCTATTGGGCTCCGTGTTTAGCCTGTTTATCCACGATAAATTACTCCGCACCCGCGCGATGCTGGGCTGCCTGACCTTTGCCAACTTCAGTATTCTCTGGACATCAATGGCATTTTTACTCGCCGCACCGCCGTTTAACTATTCAGAGGGAATGATTGGCCTGTTCGGGCTGGCAGGTGCTGCCGGTGCATTAGGCGCTCGTCCGGCGGGCGGTTTTGCCGATAAGGGTAAATCGCATCTCACGACTACCGCAGGCCTGCTGTTACTGTTGCTCTCCTGGCTGGCTATCTGGCTCGGACATACTTCAGTGCCGATGCTGATTATCGGTATCCTGGTACTGGATCTGACTGTTCAGGGGGTACATATCACCAACCAGACGGTTATCTATCGCATTCACCCGGACGCACGTAATCGTCTGACTGCCGGGTACATGACCAGCTATTTCATTGGTGGTGCGGCAGGTTCTCTGATTTCAGCTTCAGCCTGGCAGCATGCCGGCTGGGCTGGCGTTTGTCTGGCAGGTGTGACCGTTGCCGTACTCAACCTGCTGGTCTGGTGGCGAGGTTTTCACCGCCAGGAAGCCGCAAATTAAGCGTATAACGTCTGTTTACCTTTGATTGGGCTCCTCAGGGTGTTAAGGAGCCCATCAGTCTGCTAAGGTTATAACTCATTGAGCCAGGTTATTTTAATTTCGGTAATGAAGCCTATAATCCTATGGAAAGCCCTGTTCCCCAGTCTGAATTCCGTTCTGCTACGTTAACTGAAGGATTCAAAGACAGCCTACCGATAGTTATCAGTTATATTCCGGTCGCATTTGCATTTGGTATGAATGCGACTCGCCTGGGCTTTACTCCCGTTGAAAGCGTTTTTTTCTCCTGCATCATTTACGCCGGCGCCAGCCAGTTTGTCATCACAACTATGCTCGCCGCGGGCAGCTCACTGTGGGTCGCGGCTCTGACCGTCATGGCGATGGATGTTCGCCACATTTTGTATGGCCCATCTCTACGTAGCCGTATCGCCCGACAGCTGAGCAAACCTAAAAGCGCGTTATGGGCCTTTGGCCTCACCGACGAAGTCTTTGCCGCTGCAACGGCGAAGCTGGTGCGGGATAATCGGCGCTGGAGTGAAAACTGGATGATCGGCATCGCGCTATGCTCCTGGGCTTCCTGGGTTCTTGGCACAGTTATCGGTGCATTTTCCGGCACTGGCTTACTGAAGGGTTTCCCGGCGGTAGAAGCCGCACTGGGGTTTATGCTCCCGGCGCTGTTTATGAGTTTTCTGCTGGCCTCTTTCCAGCGTAAGCAAACGCTATGCGTCACGGCGGCATTAGCCGGTGCACTGGCTGGCGTGATGCTGTTTTCCATTCCGGCAGCCATCCTGGCAGGCATAGCCTGCGGATGCCTGACTGCGCTCATTCAGTCGTTCTGGCAGGGAGGACCTGATGAGCTATGAGGTTCTGCTGCTCGGTCTGCTGGTCGGCTGCGTCAATTACTGTTTTCGCTATTTACCACTGCGTCTGCGAATGGGGAACGTGCGCCCGACAAAACGCGGAGCCACTGGAATATTACTCGACACCATCGGTATTGCATCAATTTGCGCCCTGCTGGTGGTGTCTACCGCGCCAGAAGTGATGCACGACGCTCGTCGTTTTGTACCTACGCTGGTGGGGTTTGTGGTACTGGGTGCAAGCTTCTATAAGACCCGCAGCATTATCATTCCGACCTTACTGAGTGCTCTGGGCTATGGATTAGCCTGGAAAATGCTGTTTGTCTTATAGATGAAAATAATCATTTTAAATAAATAATACATTTACTTTATTTGTCACTGTCGTTACTATATCGGCTGAAATTAATGAGGTTATACCCAAATGGATAGTTCGTTTACGCCCATTGAACAAATGCTAAAATTTCGCGCCAGCCGCTACGAAGAGTTCCCTTATCAGGAAGTGCTTCTGACTCGTCTTTGCATGCATATGCAGGGCAAGCTGCTGGAAAACCGCAATAAGATGCTGAAAGCTCAAGGGATTAACGAGACGTTGTTTATGGCGTTGATTACGCTGGAGTCTCAGGAAAACCACAGTATTCAGCCTTCTGAACTGAGTTGTGCACTTGGCTCGTCACGGACTAACGCTACCCGCATCGCGGATGAGTTAGAAAAGCGTGGCTGGATCGAGCGTCGCGAAAGCGATAACGATCGCCGCTGTCTGCATCTGCAATTGACCGAAAAAGGCCATGCTTTTTTGCAGGAGGTATTACCGCCTCAGCATAACTGCCTTCATCAGCTTTGGTCATCTCTCAGCACCACCGAAAAAGATCAACTTGAGCACATCACCCGTAAACTTCTGACCCGTCTTGATCAGATGGAGCAGGATGGCGCGGTATTAGAAGCGCTGCGCTAACGCGCTGACTCGCTCAGAAATCCAGATTTAAAAATGAAAAACCGACAGGCCAGCACGCACAGTGCTGGCCTTTCTGATAAACAGGTCGGCCCCAGCCGATGTGAAAAAAATAAGATCGTGGAGAACAACATGAGCGCAAATGCGGAGACTCAAACCCCGCAGCAACCGGTCAAGAAGAATGGCAAACGTAAAAGTATGCTGCTCCTGCTGACCTTGCTCTTTATTATCATTGCCGTGGCATATGGGATTTATTGGTTTTTAGTACTGCGTCATATCGAAGAGACAGACGATGCTTACGTGGCAGGGAACCAGGTTCAAATTATGGCGCAGGTATCAGGCAGCGTGACGAAAGTCTGGGCTGATAACACTGACTTTGTAAAACAGGGCGATGTCCTGGTCACTCTCGATCAGACAGATGCCAAACAGGCATTTGAAAAAGCCAAAACTGCGCTGGCGTCCAGCGTGCGCCAGACGCACCAGTTGATGATCAACAGCAAGCAACTGCAGGCAAGCATTGAAGTTCAGAGAACCGCGCTGGCCCAGGCACAAAGCGATTTTAATCGCCGTGTCCCACTGGGTAACGCCAACCTGATTGGCCGCGAAGAACTGCAACATGCCCGCGATGCTGTCGCCAGCGCTCAGGCTCAGCTTGATGTCGCAATCCAACAATATAATGCGAACCAGGCAATGATTCTGGGTAGCAAGCTGGAAGATCAACCTGCTGTACAACAGGCTGCCACCGAAGTGCGTAATGCCTGGCTGGCGCTGGAACGTACCAAAATTGTCAGCCCGATGACCGGCTATGTTTCCCGTCGTGCCGTGCAGCCCGGCGCACAAATTAGCCCCACGACGCCGCTGATGGCAGTTGTTCCGGCGACTAACCTGTGGGTGGATGCCAACTTCAAAGAAACACAGCTGGCGCACATGCGTATTGGCCAACCGGCGACCGTCATCAGTGATATTTACGGCGATGATGTGAAATATACCGGGAAAGTCGTCGGCCTGGATATGGGTACGGGCAGCGCCTTCTCCCTGCTGCCAGCGCAAAACGCGACCGGTAACTGGATCAAAGTCGTCCAGCGTTTGCCGGTACGTATCGAACTGGATGCGCAGCAGCTGGCACAACATCCACTGCGTATTGGTTTGTCAACACTGGTTACGGTAGATACCGCTAATCGTGACGGGCAGATCCTGGCAAGCCAGGTCCGCACGACGCCAGTATCAGAAAGTAATGCACGTGAAATCAACCTTGATCCGGTCAATAAGATGATCGAAGAGATCGTGCAGGCCAACGCGGGCTAATTCAAAGGTGCGTGTGATGCAACAGCAAAAACCGCTGGAAGGCGCGCAGCTCGTCATTATGACGATTGCGCTGTCCCTGGCGACATTCATGCAGGTGCTGGACTCCACCATTGCTAACGTGGCGATCCCCACTATCGCCGGGAACCTCGGCTCTTCACTGAGCCAGGGAACCTGGGTGATCACCTCATTCGGGGTGGCGAATGCTATCTCTATTCCGATCACCGGCTGGCTGGCAAAACGCGTTGGCGAAGTACGACTATTCATGTGGTCAACTATCGCCTTCGTCATTGCGTCATGGGCATGTGGGATGTCCACCAGCCTGAATATGCTGATTTTCTTCCGCGTCATTCAGGGTATTGTCGCCGGTCCGTTAATCCCGCTATCGCAAAGCCTGTTACTGAATAACTATCCTCCCGCCAAACGCTCCATTGCCCTCGCGCTCTGGTCGATGACGGTGATTGTTGCCCCGATCTGTGGCCCCATTCTTGGGGGCTATATCAGCGACAACTATCACTGGGGCTGGATATTTTTCATCAACGTGCCAATCGGTGCTGTAGTGGTATTGATGACGCTGCAAACGCTGCGCGGTCGGGAAACCAAAACCGAGCAGCGGCGTATCGACGCCATTGGTCTGGCGCTGCTGGTCATTGGTATCGGCAGTTTGCAGATTATGCTCGATCGCGGCAAAGAATTGGACTGGTTCGCCTCACAGGAAATTATCATCCTGACGGTTGTCGCCGTGGTGGCAATCAGCTTCCTTATCGTCTGGGAGCTTACCGACGAGCACCCCATTGTCGATCTCTCGCTGTTTAAGTCGCGTAACTTTACCATCGGCTGTCTGTGTATCAGTCTGGCCTATATGCTCTACTTCGGCGCAATCGTCCTGTTGCCGCAGTTATTGCAGGAGGTGTACGGATATACGGCAACCTGGGCAGGTCTGGCGTCTGCACCGGTTGGGGTGATTCCAGTGATCCTGTCGCCGATTATCGGCCGTTTCGCACACAAGCTGGATATGCGTCGGCTGGTCACGTTCAGCTTCATCATGTATGCCGTCTGTTTCTACTGGCGTGCGTGGACGTTCGAGCCCGGTATGGATTTTGGTGCATCGGCCTGGCCGCAGTTTATTCAGGGGTTCGCGGTAGCTTGCTTCTTTATGCCACTGACCACCATCACGCTATCGGGTTTACCGCCTGAACGTATGGCGGCAGCATCGAGCCTGTCTAACTTTACGCGAACACTGGCGGGTTCTATTGGTACGTCGATCACCACAACGATGTGGACTAGCCGTGAGTCGCTGCACCATGCGCAACTGACGGAGTCAGTAAACCCTTATAACCCTAATGCGCAGGCTATGTATAACCAGCTGCAGGGATTAGGGATGACCAAAGAACAGGCATCCGGCTGGCTGGCGCAGCAAATCACCAACCAGGGGCTGATTATTTCTGCTAACGAAATCTTCTGGATGTCTGCTGGGATCTTCCTCGTGCTACTCGGCCTGGTGTGGTTTGCCAAACCGCCATTCGGTGCAGGCAGTGGCGGCGGCGGCGCACACTAATAAAAAAAGCCAGTTCAGATGAACTGGCTTTTTTATGCCTGACATTTGGTGACCTGATAGCACAATGCTTAGCAGGCCCGCCCAGACTAAATATGCAGTTCCTGCAGCTTGTCTTTTGGCAGCGCCAGCTCTTCATTGCTGTTAACGCGGACATCACGTTCCAGAATATGACGGGCAATGTCCTGCGCTTCACTGAGCGAGTGCATCTGATACGTACCGCACTGGTAGACGTTCAGTTCCGGGATCTGATTCTGATCCTGTACTTTCAACACATCTGCCATTGCCGCTTTCCAGGCATCAGCTACGCGTTGTTCGTCCGGCGTTCCAATCAGGCTCATGTAGAAACCGGTACGGCAACCCATTGGCGAAATATCAATAATCTCGACACCGTTACCATTCAGGTGGTTACGCATAAAACCAGCAAACAGGTGTTCCAGCGTATGAATACCTTTCTCAGGCATCACTTCTTTGTTCGGAATGCAGAAACGCAGATCAAACACGGTGATAGCGTCGCCATGCGGGGTGTTCATCGTTTTTGCAACCCGGACTGCAGGAGCTTCCATCCGGGTGTGATCGACAGTAAAACTATCTAACAACGGCATTTAGCCACCTCCGATAAATTTTTTTAAAATATTCTGAACTCTTTGTTCCGGGGCGAGTCTGAGTATATGAAAGACGCGCATTTGTTATCATCATCCCTGTTTTCAGAGATGAAATTTTGGCCACTCCCGAGTGGCCTTTTTCTTTTGTATCAGGCGTGCTTTTCCAGCCACACACCAAACGGCTCAGTATCTGCCGCTTCAATCTCCTGCTGACGGCGCTTGGAAGCCGCACTTTCAGCAATAAATTCTTCTTCCTGCAGCAGTTCCAATGGCTCTTCGCGCAACAGGTTACGGTACGCTTCACCCAACGCTTTACCCGTGCCGCCAATACCTGTATCAATCATAGACCGCAGGATCCGCGCTGAGAATGTCAGCTCAGGATTATCAAAGCAGGCAACCAGTTCGTCACAGACTTTTTGATATTCCTCTCCCCCGTGAATGCTGTCCAGCGTTTGTGCCACACGTTTCAGATCACGGAACAGATCTTTACCCACTTTAGGCAGCGGGAACTGAGCCGTTTCACAACCAATACCTAACGTCAGACCTGGCTTGCGCCCTTCCAGAATAACGCGATTCCAGTTAGTACGCGTACACAGCAGCTCGTCGCTACTCATTTCCGGCGCATCTGCCAGAACACACCAAACCATGAACAAATCGAGGAAGCGCACCTGCTGTTCATCTACGCCGATTGGCGAGAATGGGTTGATATCGAGTGAACGCACTTCGATGTACTCAATGCCGCCGCGTAGAAGTGCATCAGATGGCGTTTCACCGCTGCGAGTCACGCGTTTCGGACGAATTGGCGCATACAGTTCATTTTCGATTTGCAAAACGTTGCTGTTGATTTGCAGGCGCTTACCGTCTTTCTCGAGACCGATCGCCGCGTATTCTTCTGAAGGCGTTTTAATCGCGCGCTTCAATCCTGCCACATACTCATGCAAATCGTTAAACGTAATTCCGAGATTGCTTTGCGACTTATTGGTATAACCCAGGTCACTCAGACGCAGCGACGTGGCATAAGGCAGGTAATACATACCACAATCGGTTTTTTCAAACGGCAGCGTTGTCGGCTTTCCTTGCAGGAAGGAGGAACAAATTGCGGGTGAGGCACCAAACAGATACGGGATCACCCAACCGAAACGGTAGTAGTTGCGGATCAGACGGAAATACCCTGCTGACACTTTTTCTTTAACGTCTTCATCACTATCTGTTACGCCACATTTCGCCTGCCAGAAAGCCATCGGCAGCGAGAAGTTGTAGTGTACGCCGGAGATAGTCTGCATCAACGCGCCGTAACGGTTTTTGAGGCCTTCACGGTAAAGGGTTTTCAGACGACCGATATTCGAAGTACCGTACTGCGCCAGCTCGATATCCTGACCTTCAGCAATATAGCAAGGCATGCTCAGTGGCCACATACGCTCATCGCCAAGATTCCTGGCGGTATAGCGATGCAGATCGCGCATGAACGTGAGCATTTTGTGAATGTCATCGCCCGGTGGAGTAATAAACTCCAGCAGCGTTTCGGCAAAGTCGGTGGTTATCCATTTATGCGTTAGCGCTGAGCCTAACACTTCAGGATGGCCTGTCGTTGCCAATGAACCATCAGCATTAACACGCAGCGTTTCGCGCTCGAGCCCGCGTTGAATCCCCTCTAACGCATGAGGATGTTTTTCCAGCCAGGCCAGCGCCTGTGATACGTCCGGGATCAAATTGACCTCCCGCCTGTCAAAATCGTTTTAATTAGCATAATGGTATTGGTCACCCTGAAGGTTATTCCACAACACAATTAGTGCCACCACATAATGCCTTGCGTCGTAACCGCCGCGACCACAACATAGCGCAGCGCTTTGCCAAGACATAAAAAAAAGATCACCGGGCCCCACGAGATGCGCATCCATCCCGCTAACAAGCACAGTAAATCACCCACAACCGGCATCCAGCTTAATAATAGTGTGACTGCGCCATAGCGCTTCAGCCAGCCAGTGGCTTTCTCTTGCCAGCGCGATGTTTTACGCAACGGAAAGAAACGCCCAAGGATAACGTTAGTTAACCCTCCAAGGCTATTACCCATTGTTGCTGTTAAAACTAAGACCCAGGGATGACTCGCTCCAGAAACCAGTAAGGCAACTAAAACAACTTCAGAATTTCCAGGTAATAGCGTGGCGCTGAGAAAGCTGCTGGCAAACAGTGAGAGGAGCGACAGTCCATCACTCACAGTAACCGAACATCCACAGCATCCATTCCTGCCGCACGCGCTGCCTGCAACCCAAAATCGGCATCTTCAAACACAACGCAGCGAGCCGGAACGACGCCCATACGCTCAGCACATAACAAGAAGGTATCTGGAGCCGGTTTATGGCGTTGTACGTGATCGGCCGCCACCACAGCATCAAAATAACGACGCAGCCCAAGGTGAGTGAGCAGAGCTTCTGCAATGGCACTTTCGCTCCCAGTGCCAACTGACATAGGACGGCGACCATACCAGGCTTTCACAACATCGACCAACGGTAAAGGCTGGACGCTATCCAGCAGCATGCTTTTAACCTTATCGGTTTTTTCACGCGCCAGTGCATGGGGATCAAGATCGGCATGGTTCAGTTCAATCACCGATTGGGCAATACGCCACGTTGGGGAACCGTTGAGAGCGACCATAGCCTGCTCATCAAAACGTAGCCCATAACGTCCTAATACCTCATGCCACGCTTTACGGTGCGTAGGTTCGGTATCCAGGATGGTACCATCCATATCAAAAATTAAACCTGCATAACGTTCGTACATCGTCTTCTCACAAGCCGATTAACCAGACGTTATTTTATCGTAATTGATTGATTTTGTCGCTGACAGCGAATTGAGGATTGTTCAGGGAAGATAAGGAAATAATTCAGGGAGAGGTAAGAAAACAATTCAGGAGAAGATGGTGCATCCGGGAGGATTCGAACCTCCGACCGCTCGGTTCGTAGCCGAGTACTCTATCCAGCTGAGCTACGGATGCATCGGTGAAACTAGATTGGAGAAAACAAGAGATGGTGCATCCGGGAGGATTACTCGGCTGCGCCTCACCCTGCGGGCCGTTGCTGAAGCAACGTTATCCTCCCTGGTGCTGGCGATTATCTCGCAGACCATGAAACAACAGTTTAGCTGTTATCTCGGAGAAGATGGTGCATCCGGGAGGATTCGAACCTCCGACCGCTCGGTTCGTAGCCGAGTACTCTATCCAGCTGAGCTACGGATGCATCGGAAAACTTGCTTTACTGCCGATATTGATATCGTAATAAACGATATCAAGTAAGAGATGGTGCATCCGGGAGGATTACTCGGCTGCGCCTCGCCCTGCGGGCCGTTGCTGAAGCAACGTTATCCTCCCTGGTACTCGCGATTATCTCGCATACCATGAAACAACAGTTTTTCTGTTATCTCGGAGAAGATGGTGCATCCGGGAGGATTCGAACCTCCGACCGCTCGGTTCGTAGCCGAGTACTCTATCCAGCTGAGCTACGGATGCATCAGGGAAACTTACTTTACTGCAGATTTGATGTCGCTGCTAAAGCGCTATCAATTTTCCGTAACAACGCTTATACGCTATTACAGATAAGATGGTGCATCCGGGAGGATTCGAACCTCCGACCGCTCGGTTCGTAGCCGAGTACTCTATCCAGCTGAGCTACGGATGCAAATGGCGGTGAGGCGGGGATTCGAACCCCGGATGCAGCTTTTGACCGCATACTCCCTTAGCAGGGGAGCGCCTTCAGCCTCTCGGCCACCTCACCAACACGCCTCTTGCGAGTGCTTCGAAGAACTTGTTTCTGCTCATCGTCGCTGCGTGGCGCACATATTACTTTCTGGGACTTATAAGTCAAACAATTTTTCCAGAGCTTTTATCGTTTGCACATTTCACGCGCAATTAGTCTGCAAAAACGGCAAAAAGAGTGTTTTATCAACAGATAAATCGGCGTTACACGGAGACAATGTACGAACAGAAAAATCATCGGAGAAGACAATAACAGCATCACAGCAGAGAAAACGACGTGGAATAACAAGAATCAGAGAGAAGTCAGAGCAGTATAGAAAGAGATAAGAGAGCAATGAGGAAGTGAAAAGTAAGAAAAGAAGACACTCAATCAGGTTGCGCCTCACCAGGAAGGTGAGACGCGAAAACCTTAGTAACTGGACTGCTGGGATTTTTCAGCCTGGATACGCTGGTAGATCTCTTCACGATGGACAGAAACTTCTTTCGGGGCGTTGACGCCAATGCGCACCTGGTTGCCCTTCACCCCTAAAACTGTCACGGTGACCTCATCGCCTATCATGAGGGTCTCACCAACTCGACGAGTCAGAATCAGCATTCTTTGCTCCTTGAAAGATTAAAAGAGTCGGGTCTCTCTGTATCCCGGCATTATCCATCATATAACGCCAAAAAGTAAGCGATGACAAACACCTAAGTGTAAGCAGTCACGGCATCACATTCTGTTAAACCTAAGTTTAGCCGATATACACAACTTCAACCTGACTTTATCGTTGTCGACAGCGTTGATGCAAACGCTGCGGATTGAAGTCCGCAGCGTCGACTTACGCTTATAATTTTTACAGTTTTGCGCTAACCCAGCCTTTCACACTGGCTAACGCTGCCGGCAGAGCCGCAGCATCCGTACCACCGGCTTGCGCCATGTCCGGACGACCACCACCCTTGCCGCCTACTTGCTGAGCGACCATCCCAATCAGTTCCCCTGCTTTCACGCGGTCTGTCACATCCTTAGACACGCCCGCAATCAGAGAAACCTTACCTTCAGCAACTGTTGCCAGTACAACAACAGTAGAACCCAGCTGATTTTTCAGATCATCAACCATGGTACGCAGCATTTTCGGTTCAACGTCCGCAAGCTCGCTGACCAACAGCTTCACGCCGTTGATATCAACTGCTTTGCTGGAAAGGTTCGCACTTTCCTGCGCTGCGGCCTGTTCCTTCAATTGCTGCAATTCTTTTTCGAGCTGACGCGTACGTTCCAGTACGGAACGAACTTTATCACCGATATTCTGGCTATCGCCTTTCAGCAGCTGCGCAATATCGCTTAAGCGATCGCTTTCAGCATGCACGGTATTCAGAGCACCTTCACCGGTCACGGCTTCGATACGACGAACGCCAGCAGCGGTACCAGACTCGGAGATAATACGGAACAGACCGATATCGCCCGTACGGCTGGCGTGAGTACCACCACACAGTTCGGTAGAGAAATCACCCATGCTCAGAACGCGCACGTGGTCATCGTATTTCTCACCAAACAGCGCCATTGCGCCTTTGGCTTTCGCTGCTTCGAGATCCATGATGTTCGTTTCAATCGGCAGGTTGCGACGAATTTGCGCATTCACCAGATCTTCAACAGCACGAATTTCAGCAGGTTTCATCGCTTCGGTATGCGAGAAGTCGAAACGCAGCACTTTATCGTTGACCAGTGAACCTTTCTGCGCCACATGCGTGCCCAGAACCTGACGCAACGCGGCGTGCATCAGGTGCGTTGCAGAGTGATTGAGACGGATCCGCGCACGACGCGCTTCATCCACATCAGCCTGTACCGCATCGCCCACTTTCAGAGAGCCCGTAGACAACTTGCCAATATGACCAATTGCCTGACCATATTTTTGCGTGTCGTTCACGGCAAAGGCAAAACCTGCGCCTTTCAGTTCACCTTTATCGCCAACCTGGCCACCGGATTCGGCATAGAACGGCGTCTGGTCCAGAACAACGACAGCGTCCTGACCGGCGCTAATGGCATCTACCGCTTTACCATCAACAAATAGCGCGGTCACTTTGCCGTTCAGTTCCAGATTCTCGTAGCCTTTAAATTCAGAGGCACCATCAACACGAATCATCGCATTGTAGTCTGCGCCAAAACCGCTGGCTTCACGCGCACGGCGGCGCTGTTCTTCCATTGCGGCCTCAAAGCCAGCTTCATCAACCTTGATGTTGCGCTCGCGGCAAACGTCTGCCGTCAGGTCAACCGGGAAACCGTAAGTGTCATACAGGCGGAATGCTGTTTCGCCATCCAACGTATCGCCAGACAGTTTCGCCAGCTCTTCATCCAGCAGTGCCAACCCACGTTCCAGCGTACGCGCAAACTGCTCTTCTTCGGTTTTCAGAACCTGCTCAACCATGGTTTGTTGACGCTTCAGTTCTTCACCCGCAGAGCCCATGACCTCCACCAGCGGACCAACCAACTTGTAGAAGAAGGTATCTTTTGCGCCCAGCATGTTGCCATGACGTACCGCGCGACGAATGATACGGCGCAGCACATAGCCACGGTTTTCATTCGACGGGACAACGCCATCGGCAATCAGGAATGCGCAGGAACGAATATGGTCGGCGATAACGCGCAGTGATTTATTACTCAGATCGGTCGCACCGGTCACTTTCGCCACGGCTTCGATCAGTGAGCGGAACAGGTCGATTTCGTAGTTGGAGTTAACGTGTTGCAGCACGGCCGCAATACGCTCCAGACCCATACCGGTGTCTACGGACGGCTTCGGCAGCGGTTCCATGGTACCGTCGGCTTGACGGTTGAACTGCATGAAGACGATGTTCCAGATCTCAATGTAGCGATCGCCATCTTCTTCTGCACTTCCCGGAGGCCCCCCCCAAATGTGGTCACCGTGGTCGTAGAAAATCTCGGTGCACGGACCGCAAGGACCGGTATCACCCATCTGCCAGAAGTTGTCGGATGCATAAGCAGCGCCTTTGTTATCACCAATACGGATGATACGTTCGCGCGGAATACCGACTTCTTTTTCCCAGATTTCATAGGCTTCATCGTCAGTTTCATAGACGGTGACCCACAGACGCTCTTTCGGCAGAGCAAACCAGTTTTCACCAGTCAGCAGTTCCCATGCGTATTGAATGGCATCGTGTTTGAAGTAGTCGCCGAAGCTGAAGTTGCCCAGCATTTCGAAGAAGGTGTGGTGACGTGCAGTGTAACCGACGTTTTCCAGATCGTTGTGCTTACCGCCCGCGCGTACGCAACGCTGCGAAGTGGTTGCGCGGGAATAATTACGCTTGTCGAGGCCAAGGAATACATCCTTGAACTGGTTCATCCCGGCGTTGGTAAACAACAAAGTAGGGTCATTGTTGGGTACCAGGGAGCTGCTGGCAACTACCTGATGTCCTTTACTATGGAAAAAATCGAGAAACGCCTGACGGATCTCAGCGGTGCTCTTGCTCATAATTATCCTGAAGAAATCAAGCTAACGAAATGTCATTACCAGCATCGGCATGCAAACTGCGCCTCTGGCAATCGAAAAGTGGGAATAAGATAAGTTTTCTTTACTGGGAAGTAAAATCCCGTATGCGCTCAATCGTCAAAATTTCGCCATATTGCCTGAATATCTTCCATCAGATAGCCGCGATAGAGCAAAAAACGCTGGACCTTAACCTTTTCTGAAAAATCGACAGGTAAGGGGTCGCCATATTTTCTGATTGCCTGCTCCCGCGCAAGCAGCGCCCAGTCAATTTCACATTCCCGCATTGCCCGCTCAATGGCCTCACGCGCGATCCCTTTCTGACCTAATTCCTGGCGCACACGCGCTGGCCCATAACCTTTACGGCTACGGCTGGCGATGAATTGCTGAACAAATCGGTCATCATCAAGATAACGGCTTTCAATACACCAGGCGACAACCTTGTCGTAATCCTCCGGCGTGGCATCAATTTCTTCTGGTCCATTTTTCCCCATCACCGGGGCAGCCAGTTTACGCCGCAGTTCCTGCTCACTGTGGTCGCGCATCGCAAGTATTCGCACCGCGCGGTCAAGTAATCGGGAGTAAGCAGAGCGGCGGGAAGTTGAATCTGTCATATTGAGCCTTCAGAAATGGAAAAGGGCTGCATGATATGCAGCCCTTTAATATGCGATTACGTCAGACTATCAGAAATCTTCGTTGGTTTCTGCTACGTCTTGACCACTGTCATCAACGGAGAAATCTGGCGTTGAATCCTGGTTATTAAGCAGTAACTCGCGTAATTTTTTCTCAATTTCTTTTGCGGCAACCGGGTTTTCTTTCAGCCAGTTGGTGGCATTCGCTTTACCCTGACCAATTTTGTCACCGTTGTAGCTATACCATGCGCCCGCTTTTTCAATCAGCTTCTCTTTCACGCCCAGGTCAACCAGTTCGCCGTAGAAGTTGATACCTTCGCCGTAAAGAATCTGGAATTCAGCCTGTTTAAACGGTGCAGCAATTTTGTTTTTCACGACCTTAACGCGGGTTTCGCTACCGACCACGTTATCGCCCTCTTTCACCGCGCCAATACGACGGATATCCAGACGGACGGAGGCGTAAAATTTCAGAGCGTTACCACCGGTAGTCGTTTCCGGGTTACCGAACATAACACCAATTTTCATACGGATCTGGTTGATGAAAATCAGCAATGTGTTGGACTGCTTCAGGTTACCCGCCAGCTTACGCATTGCCTGGCTCATCATACGTGCCGCAAGGCCCATATGAGAGTCACCGATCTCACCTTCGATTTCAGCCTTCGGCGTCAGTGCAGCAACGGAGTCAACAACGATAACGTCGACTGCGCCAGAACGCGCCAGTGCGTCACAGATCTCCAGAGCTTGTTCACCCGTATCCGGCTGAGAACACAGCAGGTTATCGATATCAACGCCAAGCTTACGCGCATAGACAGGATCCAACGCGTGTTCTGCATCGATGAATGCACAGGTTTTACCTTCGCGCTGTGCGGCAGCAATAACTTGCAGCGTCAGCGTTGTTTTACCGGAGGATTCAGGCCCATAAATTTCGACGATGCGTCCCATCGGCAAACCGCCCGCGCCCAATGCGATATCCAGAGAAAGCGAACCGGTAGAGATGGTTTCCACGTCCATGGAACGGTCTTCACCCAGGCGCATGATGGAGCCTTTACCGAATTGCTTTTCGATCTGACCCAGCGCTGCCGCCAACGCTTTCTGTTTGTTTTCGTCGATAGCCATTAATTACTCCTGTCATGCCGCTTTCGGATTAAACCGTGAAACGTGAAAGATAATGTTCTGTTGAGGCAATTATACTGTATGCTCATACAGTATCAAGTATTTTGTAGAAATTGTTGCCACAGGGTTTGTAACGCATACGCGGTCGCCTGACGACGTACCGACTCACGGTCACCGTTGAAGCATTCCCGCCGGGTAATCCCCTCACCGCTGACGCTGGCAAAGGCAAACCACACCGTACCCACGGGTTTGTCTTCACTACCGCCATCGGGTCCTGCGATACCGCTAATTGAGACGGCGAAGTCTGCACGGGCGGCTTTTAGCGCGCCAATCGCCATTTCAACGACCACCGGTTCACTCACCGCCCCATGCTGCGCCAGCGTTTCTTCGCGCACGCCGATCATCTGCGCTTTGGCTTGGTTGCTGTAAGTGACAAACCCGCGCTCAAACCAGGCTGAGCTACCGGCAATATCGGTAATGGCTTTTGCCACCCAACCGCCGGTGCAGGATTCAGCTGTTGTCACCGTTGCTCCGCGTGCTTTTAACGCCAGCCCCACCTGCTCACTTAACTGCATCAGTTCACTGTCGGTCATTTCAGCCTCTGTCAGTTAAAAAAATATGCCGGACAAGATAGCACTTTCACAATCAAGATGGGGATGAGGAGAACGTTTTACGAGGGGGATTCCAAAAATTGATCCGTTACCTAAATAAGACCTGCCAGATAGCGATGCCAGCGCATCTTATCCGGCCTACAAGCGAAATCTTCCTGTAGGCCGGTAACACGCGATTACTGCACGCGAGCCAGCGCTACCGCTTGCCCCAACTGCCAAACCGCCATCGCGTAATGCGTGCTGTGGTTATAGCGGGTGATGGTGTAGAAGTTCGGCAGTCCATACCAGTACTGGTAGCCGGTGCCAACATCCAGACGCAGCAGGCTAGCCTGCTGATGATTCCCCAACGACTGCTGCGGTGTCAGGCCAGCAGCGGCAAGCTGAGAAATGCTGTATTGGGTTTTAAAGCCATTCGCAAGACCCGGTTCCTGTCCATTTGCAGGTACTGCCACGGTATCGCCTTTCACCCAGCCGTGCCCTTTGAAATAGTTTGCCACGCTGCCGATAGCATCGACGGGGTCCCACAGGTTAATGTGCCCATCACCATTGAAATCAACGGCATATTGTTTATAGGAGGATGGCATAAACTGACCGTAACCCATCGCACCAGCAAAGGAACCTTTTAGATCGAGCGGATCATCACTTTCATCTCGCGCCATCAGCAGGAAGGTTTCCAGCTCGCCAGAGAAGTATTCCGCACGGCGCGGATAGTTGAAGGAAAGCGTCGCCAGCGCATCCAGAATACGCGTTTTGCCCATCACGCGGCCCCAGCGCGTTTCAACGCCGATAATGCCGACGATAATTTCTGGTGGTACTCCGTATACCTGCCACGCGCGGTTCAGCGCATCTTCATATTGATTCCAGAACGCCACACCATTTTGCACGTTGTCCGGGGTGATGAACTGCTTGCGATAGCGCAGCCATGCGCCATTAGGTCCGGCTGGCGGCTGCGTCGTTGGTGCCTGGCGGTCCATCAGACGCAATACTGAGTCCAGCCGCTTAGCCTGCGACAAGATTTCCTGCAATTGCTGACGGTCAAAACCATGCTTATTCACCATTTTCTCGATGAACTGCTGTGCATTCGGATTATTGGCGAAATCACCGCTTGTTTGCATGACGTTGTGCTGTGGCTCAAGCAGGAAGCCGCCGGATGGCGCACCCGTAGTCGTTTGAGTCTCTGAAGGTTTGGGTTTGCTGCTACAGGCAGCGAGCAGTACGAAAAGGGGGAGTAACGCTACATAACGACGCTTGAACATGAGACATCCATTAAACAAATTCAGCCTGGGGGAAGTATGGTAAAGCATCCTCCGTCATACAAGGAAGCGGTAGTCGCTCTCCTTCACAGAATTTACATCCCCTTTCATCTCCGACCCGCACATTTGCGAGCACTCACGCAATAACTTTCAAATTAAAATATTTATCTTTCATTTTGAGATCAAAATAACACTTTTAAACCTTTCGATCTGATTAAAATTAATTACCGTTTGGCAAGGTAACTAAAATCCCTACAGGAGAGAATAATGATCGACACCATCACACTCGGTGCTGAGTGGTTTATCGGGCTGTTCCAGAAAGGCGGAGAAGTGTTTACCGGCATGGTGACCGGTATTCTTCCACTGCTGATTAGCCTGCTGGTCATCATGAATGCGCTGATTAACTTTATTGGCCAGCAGCGTATTGAACGTTTTGCCCAGCGTTGTGCCGGGAACCCATTGTCCCGCTATCTGCTGCTGCCGTGCATCGGCACATTCGTTTTTTGTAACCCCATGACCCTGAGCCTGGGCCGTTTTATGCCAGAGAAATATAAGCCCAGCTATTACGCAGCAGCGTCCTATAGCTGCCACTCAATGAACGGCTTGTTCCCACACATTAACCCCGGAGAGTTGTTTGTCTATCTGGGGATTGCCAGCGGCTTGACGACGCTGGGCCTCCCGCTTGGCCCGCTCGCCGTGAGCTATTTACTGGTCGGTCTGGTCACCAACTTCTTCCGTGGCTGGGTGACCGATTTCACTACCGCCATTTTTGAGAAAAAAATGGGCATTCAACTTGAGCAGAAAGTGCATCTGGCGGGAGCAACATCATGACACGTATTCGTATTGAAAAAGGCACAGGCGGCTGGGGTGGCCCACTCGAACTGGACGCCATTTCAGGAAAGAAAATTGTCTATATCACTGCCGGGACACGCCCTGCAATTGTCGACAAACTGGCCAGTTTGACCGGCTGGCAGGCCGTTGATGGCTTCAAAGAAGGTGAACCACCCGAGAATGAAATCGGTGTTGCAATCATCGACTGCGGCGGCACGTTGCGCTGCGGGATCTATCCGAAACGTCGTATACCGACGGTAAATATTCACGCGACCGGGAAATCCGGCCCACTGGCACAATACATTGTTGAAGATATCTATGTCTCTGGCGTGAAAGAAGAAAATATCACCGTTGTCGGTGAAACATCTGCTACGCCGCAGCCTGCAAGCAGCACTATTGGTCGCGATTACGACACCAGCAAAAAGATTACCGAACAAAGTGATGGCCTGCTGGCAAAAGTCGGTATGGGCATGGGTTCCGCCGTTGCGGTGCTGTTCCAGTCCGGACGCGACACGATTGATACCGTACTGAAAACCATTCTGCCGTTTATGGCGTTCGTCTCAGCACTGATTGGCATCATTATGGCTTCCGGTTTAGGTGACTGGATAGCCCATGGTCTTGCGCCGCTGGCCAGCCATCCTCTGGGATTGGTGACCCTGGCACTAATTTGCTCATTCCCATTGCTATCGCCTTTCCTCGGACCTGGCGCGGTAATTGCTCAAGTTATCGGCGTACTGATCGGTGTACAGATTGGTCTGGGAAATATCCCGCCGCATCTGGCACTACCTGCCCTGTTTGCCATTAACGCCCAGGCTGCGTGCGATTTTATCCCGGTAGGCCTGTCGCTGGCCGAGGCTCGTCAGGACACCGTGCGCGTCGGTGTGCCATCTGTTCTGGTAAGCCGCTTCCTCACCGGTGCACCTACCGTTCTCATCGCCTGGTTTGTTTCCGGCTTTATTTACCAATAAGAGGCACTCAGAAATGACCGTGATTTATCAGACCACCATCACCCGTATCGGCCAAAGCGCAGCAGATGCACTTTGCGACCAGATGCTGATTACCTTTCGTGAAGGCGCGCCTGCGGATATCGAAGAGTTTTGCTTCATTCATTGCCATGGCGTGCTGAACGGTTCTCTGCAAGCTGGTATCCGTTTCGAACTGGGCCAGCATCACTACCCGGTTACGGCTGTCGGCAGCGTGGCAGAACAAAACTTACGTGAACTCGGACATATCACTCTGCGCTTCGACGGACTAAGCGAAGCGGAATTTCCCGGCACCGTGCACATAGCGGGGCCCGTACCGGACGATATCGCACCGGGCTGTATTTTGAAGTTTGTTGCTTAAGATTGAAGGAGAAAAAAATGAATCAGGTAGCCGTTGTCATTGGTGGAGGCCAGACCCTGGGAGCATTCCTTTGCCGTGGGCTTGCGACAGAAGGATACCGCGTTGCGGTCGTCGATATTCAAAGCGATAAAGCGGCGAATGTGGCACAGGAAATTAACGCCGAGTTCGGTGAAGGTACCGCTTACGGTTTTGGTGCAGATGCCACCAGCGAACAGAGCGTGCTGGCGCTGTCTCGCGGAGTCGATGAAATATTCGGTCGCGTTGACCTGCTGGTTTACAGCGCGGGCATTGCCAAAGCGGCATTTATCAGCGACTTTCAGTTGGGGGATTTCGACCGTTCACTTCAGGTGAATCTGGTCGGCTATTTCCTCTGTGCACGTGAATTCTCGCGCCTGATGATCCGTGATGGCGTGCAGGGCCGCATTATCCAAATCAACTCCAAATCGGGGAAAGTGGGTAGCAAGCATAACTCGGGTTACAGCGCGGCGAAATTTGGCGGCGTGGGCTTAACGCAATCGCTGGCACTGGACCTGGCGGAATACGGCATTACCGTGCACTCATTAATGCTGGGTAACCTGCTGAAATCTCCAATGTTCCAGTCATTGTTACCGCAATATGCCACTAAACTTGGCCTCAAGCCGGACCAAGTGGAGCAGTACTACATTGATAAAGTGCCACTCAAGCGCGGCTGCGATTATCAGGACGTACTGAATATGCTGCTGTTTTACGCCAGTCCAAAAGCCTCTTACTGCACCGGGCAGTCCATCAACGTGACCGGCGGTCAGGTGATGTTTTAAGAGACATGATTGCCCGGTGGCGCTGCGCTTACCGGGCCTACACGCAGTAGGCCGGATAAGGCGCAGCCGCCATCCGGCGAAATCAAAGGAGCACATTATGGTTTCCGCACTGATTACCGTCGCCGCCATTGCGTGGTGTCTGCAACTCGCGTTGGGAGGCTGGCAAATATCCCGTTTTAATCGGGCTTTCGATAAGCTCTGCCAGCGGGGTCGGGTCGGCGTGGGTCGCTCCGGTGGGCGTTTTAAACCCCGCGTTGTGGTCGCTATCGCACTGGATGAGCAACAGCGGGTTGCTGATACGTTATTTATGAAAGGTCTTACCGTTTTTGCAAGACCTGGCAAAATTGCCACAATTATGGGCAAACATCTTGATGAATTACAGCCTGATGTGATCTTTCCCCATGATCCGCTTTCGCAGAATGCACTATCATTGGCGCTTAAACTGAAACATGGGTAATTTCGTTGTGAATGCTAATAGCTTGCGAAATTATCATTTTGCAACTTATTAAGTCAGGGTAATCACGCCTATGAAACCTCGTCAGCGTCAGGCTGCCATACTGGAGCACTTGCAAAAGCAGGGAAAATGCTCGGTTGAAGAACTGGCCCACTACTTTGACACCACCGGTACGACCATTCGTAAGGATCTGGTCACTCTGGAAAATGCCGGAACCGTCATTCGCACCTATGGCGGCGTAGTATTGAATAAAGACGAATCTGACCCGCCAATCGATCACAAGACGCTGATCAACACGCATAAAAAAGAGCAAATTGCCGAAGCCGCCGTTCGCTTTATTCACGATGGCGACTCCATTATTCTGGATGCAGGCAGTACGGTGCTGCAGATGGTGCCGATGCTCAGCCGCTTTAGCAACATCACCGTCATGACCAACAGCCTGCACATTGTTAATGCGCTTTCGGAGCTGGACAACGAGCAAACCATCCTGATGCCCGGTGGGACATTCCGTAAAAAATCTGCGTCATTTCACGGACAGCTGGCAGAAAATGCCTTTGAGCAGTTCAGCTTTGATAAACTCTTCATGGGCACCGACGGCATCGATCTCAATGCCGGCGTAACCACATTTAATGAGGTGTTTAGCGTCAGTAAAGCGATGTGCAATGCCGCTCGCGAAGTCATTCTGATGGCTGACTCGTCAAAATTTGGGCGCAAAAGTCCCAATGTTGTGTGCAGTCTGGAAAGCGTCGACAAATTGATTACCGATGCGGGTATTAACCCTGCGTTTCGTCAGGCGCTGGAAGCAAAAGGGATTGAAGTGATTATAACCGGAGAGACCAATGAGTGATGCACTACTGAACGCGGGCCGTCAGACGTTAATGCTGGAATTACAGGAAGCCAGTCGACTGCCAGAGCGACTGGGCGATGATTTTGTTCGGGCTGCCAATACTATCATCCACTGTGAAGGCAAAGTGATTGTTTCCGGGATTGGCAAGTCAGGCCATATTGGCAAAAAAATCGCGGCAACCCTCGCCAGTACCGGCACGCCCGCCTTTTTTGTGCATCCGGCAGAAGCGCTGCACGGCGACTTAGGAATGATTGAAAGTCGCGATGTCATGCTGTTTATCTCCTACTCTGGCGGGGCTAAGGAGCTGGATCTCATCATTCCACGCCTGGAAGACAAATCCGTCACCCTGCTGGCAATGACCGGAAAACCAACTTCGCCACTGGGCCTGGCAGCCAAAGCGGTGTTGGATATTTCAGTAGAGCGTGAAGCCTGCCCGATGCGCCTGGCGCCAACCTCCAGCACCGTCAACACGCTGATGATGGGCGATGCGCTGGCGATAGCCGTGATGCAGGCTCGTGGGTTTAACGAAGAAGATTTTGCCCGTTCCCATCCGGCCGGTGCGCTGGGCGCACGTCTGTTAAATAAAGTGCATCACCTGATGCGCCGTGACGATGCTGTACCACAGGTCACGCTCACTACCAGCGTCATGGATGCCATGCTGGAACTGAGTCGCACAGGTCTGGGCCTGGTAGCGGTCTGCGACGATCAATCGCTGGTGAAAGGTGTCTTTACCGACGGAGACCTGCGCCGTTGGCTGGTCGGCGGTGGCGCACTTACGACTCAGGTAAGCGAAGCGATGACCCATAATGGCGTCACGCTGCAGGCGCAGAGCCGAGCGATTGATGCCAAAGAAGTTCTGATGAAGCGCAAAATCACCGCGGCGCCGGTGGTGGATGAAAACGGTAAACTCACCGGCGCTATCAACCTGCAGGATTTCTATCAGGCAGGGATTATTTAATCCTTAAGTCCAAGACGCTTCGCCAGCCGGTGCAGGTTGGCGACGTCTGTTTCCAGCGCCCGCGCACTTGCCGCCCAACTGTGATTATTCTGCGCCAGTGCCCGGCGAATCATCTCCCGTTGGAAAGATTCTGTTGCCTCACGCAGGTTATGATGCAGCGGAACCTCGGGAAGAACCTCCGGCGGCGGGACGGAACTGTCATCCTGTAAAGCAAAATGCTGCGCTTCCAGAACCACTTCATCCCCTGCCCTTGTCGCCCTTGCCAGCACCACGGCGCGGTGAATAGCATGTTCCAGTTCACGAACGTTTCCCGGCCAGCCGTAGTTCAACAAATGGCTACGCGCACCGCCACTTAACACCACGCGGGAAAGCCCCAGTCGCAGCCGACATTGCTCGCAAAAATACCCCGCCAGCAAAACAACGTCCTCACCGCGTTCGCGCAGTGGTGGCACAGAAAGAGGAAAGACGCTCAGGCGATGAAACAAATCCGCGCGGAAATTCCCGGCCAGCACCTCTTCACGCAAATCGCGGTTGGTTGCTGCCAGCACGCGTACGTCAACGCGCAGACTGCGATCGTCCCCCACGCGCTGAATATCCCCGTACTGCAATACGCGCAGCAACTTGGCCTGTAGCGCCAGCGACAATTCACCTATCTCATCCAGAAACAGCGTACCGTTGTCCGCCATTTCAAATTTCCCGCTACGGTTGCTGATAGCCCCGGTAAACGCCCCTTTGACGTGACCAAACAGCTCGCTTTCTGCCACGCTTTCCGGCAACGCTGCGCAGTTCAGATACACCAGTGGATTTACCGCACGCGGCGAACCTTCGTGGATGGCCTTCGCCACCAGCTCTTTCCCGGTTCCCGTCTCACCGCTGATCAAAACATTGAGATCGGAGCCCGCAACAATCTCGATCTCTTTTTTCAGTTGCATCATATTGGGCGACAGGCCAATCATTTGCGTTTCTTTCACCTGCTCGAAGGCCGTTGACGAGCCTGGCAGCATGTTCTGGCTTTCCAGTTGCTCAATCAGCAGCGCATTACTGAGCGCGCCCGCCGCCAGCGCGGCAATCAGCCTAAGCTCTTCATCACTGAACACATCGAACTGATCGGGTTCCATGCCATCCAGCGTGAGCGCCCCGATCAGACTTTGTCCGGCAAACAGCGGCAATCCGATACAGGCATGCACCTTCAGGCTCTCCTGACCGGGGATCAACCCATCATAAGGATCGGGCAAATCGCTGTCGGCGGGGAAACGCACCACATCCCCGGCACGGGCAATCGCCTCCAGCCGTGGGTGCCCCTCCAGCGTAAAGCGCCTGCCGAGAACATCCTGCGTCAGTCCATCGATCGCCAGCGGAATAAATTGTCGGGATTCATAGCGCAACAATGCCGACGCATCGCACTCCAGCACCTGACGTAACGTCGTGATCAGGCGTTGAAAACGGTCCTGATGCCCAATACCGCTTTGTAATTCAATGGCGATGCCCGCCAGCACGTCTACAGAAAAGCTCATGACCACCTCATTGTCATTTTGACAATTAATATTGTCATATTGACAATGAAATGAATAGTCATTTTGACTACCACTTTGTAGGCAATAAATATTAAATCGTTATAAATCAAACAAATAAAAAGTTGGCACGCAACCTGCAATAAGCAAAACATCTTTTTTAGAAAAACGCGAAATTAATTACTGAGGTTGCTATGTCTATTCTGGTTAAAAATAACATTCATTGGGTTGGCCAACGTGACTGGGAAGTTCGTGATTTCCACGGAACCGAATACAAAACGCTGCGCGGCAGCAGCTACAACAGCTATCTTATCCGTGAAGAAAAAAATGTCCTGATCGATACAGTAGACCACAAGTTTAGCCGTGAATTCGTGCAGAACCTGCGCAGTGAAATCGACCTGGCAGATATCGATTACATCATCATTAACCATGCGGAAGAAGACCACGCCGGGGCGCTGACCGAGCTGATGTCCTGCATCCCGGATACCCCGATTTACTGCACAGCCAACGCCATTGACTCCATCAACGGTCACCACCATCACCCGGAATGGAACTTTAACGTGGTGAAAACCGGTGACTCGCTGGACATTGGTAACGGCAAACAGCTGATCTTCGTGGAAACACCGATGCTGCACTGGCCGGACAGCATGATGACCTACATGACCGGTGATGCGGTACTGTTCAGTAACGACGCCTTTGGCCAGCACTATTGCGATGAACGCTTATTCAACGACGAAGTGGATCAGACGGAGTTATTCGAACAGTGTCAGCGCTACTACGCTAATATCCTGACCCCGTTCAGCCGTCTGGTCACACCGAAAATCACGGAGATCCTCGGCTTCAACTTGCCGGTCGACATGATTGCCACTTCCCACGGTGTGGTATGGCGCGACAACCCAACACAAATCGTAGAGATGTACCTGAAATGGGCGGCGGATTACCAGGAAGACCGCATCACCATTTTCTACGACACCATGTCGAACAACACCCGCATGATGGCCGATGCGATTGCCCAGGGCATCAACGAAGTGGACCCGAACGTCGCGGTGAAAATCTTCAACGTTGCCCGCAGCGATAAAAACGAAGTACTGACTAACGTCTTCCGCTCTAAAGGCGTGCTGGTAGGGACTTCGACCATGAATAACGTGATGATGCCGAAAATCGCGGGTCTGGTGGAAGAAATGACCGGCCTGCGTTTTCGTAACAAACGCGCCAGCGCCTTCGGTTCACATGGCTGGAGTGGCGGTGCGGTAGACCGTTTGTCCACTCGCCTGCAGGATGCAGGTTTTGAAATGTCACTGAGCCTGAAAGCAAAATGGCGTCC
This sequence comes from Citrobacter sp. Igbk 17, assembly GCF_028069775.1. Lineage (NCBI taxonomy): Bacteria > Pseudomonadati > Pseudomonadota > Gammaproteobacteria > Enterobacterales > Enterobacteriaceae > Citrobacter > Citrobacter sp. Igbk 17. The sequence goes on from NZ_JANEWI010000019.1 coordinate 33,527, forward strand.
TGATCTGGATGCGCTGGAACTGTGCCGCCAGCACGGTCGAGAAATTGCACGTCAGTGGGCACTTGCTCCGCTGCCGGAAACCCAGGTGAAAGCCGTCGCCCAGGAAGAAGCCTGCGCCTGTGCCGCTGCGGCTGCCGCGGACCTCGGCCCAAGCATGCAGTGCAGCGTTTGCCAGTGGATCTACGATCCAGCAAAAGGTGAGCCGCTGCAGGATGTCGCACCGGGTACACCATGGAGCGACGTGCCGGACAACTTCCTGTGCCCGGAATGTTCATTAGGTAAAGACGTCTTTGACGTACTGGCAACGGAGGCAAAATGAGCCGCGGAATTGTCATTATTGGTTCGGGCTTTGCCGCCCGCCAGTTAGTCAAAAATATCCGTAAACAGGATGCAACGGTTCCGTTGACCCTGATTGCCGCTGACAGCATGGATGAGTACAACAAGCCCGATCTCAGCCACGTGATCAGTCAGGCACAGCGCGCAGACGACCTCACCCGCCAGTCGGCGGGGGAGTTTGCCGAACAGTTTAACTTACGCCTGTTTCCGCATACCTGGGTTACTGATATCGACGCGGATGCTCACGTGGTGAAAAGCCAGGAGCAGCAGTGGGAGTACGACAAACTGGTACTGGCAACGGGCGCATCGGCTTTTGTGCCGCCGGTTACCGGGCGTGAGTTAATGCTTACTCTGAATAGCCAGCAAGAGTATCGCGCCTGTGAAACACAGCTGCGTGATGCCCGGCGGGTACTGATTGTCGGTGGCGGTCTGATTGGTAGTGAACTGGCGATGGATTTCTGTCGTGCCGGCAAAGCGGTGACGCTTATCGATAACGCCGCCAGCATTCTGGCCTCGTTAATGCCGCCGGAAGTCAGCAGCCGTTTGCAGCACCGACTGACCGATATGGGTGTGCATCTGCTGTTGAAATCACAATTGCAGAGTCTGGAGAAAACCAGCACCGGTATCCGCGCCACGCTCGATCGTCATCGTAGTGTCGACGTTGATGCGGTAATCGCCGCAACCGGTCTGCGCCCGGAAACCGCACTGGCGCGTCACGCTGGATTGACTATCAATCGGGGGGTTTGCGTCGACAGCTACCTGCAAACCAGTCATCCGGACATTTATGCTCTCGGCGACTGTGCGGAGATTAACGGTCAGGTGCTCCCGTTCCTGCAACCGATTCAGTTAAGCGCCATGTATCTGGCGAAAAACCTGCTCGGCGGCAATGCGCCATTGAAACTGCCCGCCATGCTGGTAAAAGTCAAAACGCCGGAACTGCCGTTACACCTGGCAGGGGAAACCCAGCGTCGCGATCTGAACTGGCATATTGCCGCCGAAGCGCAAGGGATGGTCGCCCGGGGGATGAACGACGAAGGTCAATTGTGTGCCTTCGTCGTCAGTGAAGACCGGATGAAAGAAGCCTTCGCGCTGCTGAAAACGTTGCCCGTGTAAATCTGTGATGCCGGATGGCGGCTACGCCTTATCCGATCTACAACCTTATCCAGCAACGCGGCTACTGATTTATTAACCTCACGCACATGGATGTGCGTTGCCACTTGTCGGTATGCCCCGACATGTTTTTCTTGCCCCGCCAGTCCCGGGGCTTTTTTTATTTTTGCCCTAACGCTCGCGCTGCGGCAATCACACCCTGCCCCAATGACAATCCACCGTCGCCCGCCGGTAAACGCTGCGGGAACAATAACGTAAAATCGGCCAGGTAAAATGCCAGTCGGGTTGACAATAAACGGTTATGCATTACACCGCCGCTGAATACTAACGTCTTAATCCTGCGCGCTTCAGCCTGTTCCCGCATCAGAGTGGCAAACCCACGCGCCAGCGCATCGTGAAACGCCCACGCTCTTTCTGTCGATTTGGCCTGCCAGTTCAACCATTGGTGCCAAAAAGCCGCTAAGTCCAGATGGTTGCCATCAAGCGGCACCGTGACAGGATGATCAACGCCAGCACATTGCGATGCCATCGCCTCCAGGGCACAGGCCGCTTCCCCCTCGTAGCTCAGCGATTCCGGCGCGCACTCGAGTGCGGCTGCAACGGCATCAAACAACCGTCCGCACGATGAGGCCTGCGGGGTATTGATCCCTCGCTCGATGGCGCGAGCCAGCACCGGCCAGTTTTGCTGTTGCAGCGCTGACGTTTCCGGGTAACGCTGCCAGTCAGGAACAAAACGCAGGCACTGCGCCAACAGATTGCGCCACGGCTGTTTTGCCGCCAGATCGCCGCCGGCCAGTGCCACGGCAGGTAAGCCACCGAGGTGTTCGCATTCACGATAATTGACCCGCAAACACTCGCCGCCCCACAGCGCACCGTTTTCGCCCATGCCAATACCGTCTAGCGTCAGGGCAATCACATCGCCACCGTCCAGCGGCCAGCCGTGCTCGGCCAGACACGCAGCAGCATGCGCATGATGATGCAGCACCGTTTCAGTCGGCAGATTCATCTCGCTGGCCCACTGGCTGGAAACATAACCAGGGTGCGCGTCATGGACGATACGCTGCGGTGTAAAGTCATAAATATTCTGGATCAGGCGCAACGCGTCACGCCACTGATGTTGAATACCATCGTCGCTAAGATCGCCCAAATGCTGGCTGATAACCGCCTGCTCACCACGCACCAGACAGAAAGTATTTTTTAAATCTGCGCCTAAACACAACATCGGCGGCACATCGCGAAAGCCCGGCGGTAGCGCAACCGCATCCGGCACGTAGCCCCGGGAGCGGCGTAGCATTTCCCCGCTTTGACGTACCACGGAGTCATCCATACGCTGCACAATTTCACGGTTGTGTAGCAGGAACCCATCTACAATCTCACGCAAATCATCCAGAGCCTGCGCATTGGTAATGGCCGGTGGCCTGCCGCTGAGATTGCCGGAGGTCATCACCAGTGGGCAGTTCAGTGCCTGTAACAGCAGGTGCTGTAATGGATTAGCAGGTAGCATTATCCCAATTTCCGTCAGCCCGGGCGCAATCTCCTCACTGAGCGCAACAACATCGTGTTTATTCACTAACACGATAGGCGCGGCGGGCGTTGTCAGCAGACGACGAGCGGCCTCTGGCAATCCGTTATCATCGGGCAACATCACCGCCAGAGGCTTAGCCGGACGGTGTTTGCGCTGCCTGAGTCGGGCCACGGCATTATCGTTACGGGCATCGCAGACCAGATGAAATCCGCCAATGCCTTTCACCGCCACAATGCCGCCCGCTTTCAGCTGTGCCACCGCCGCCAGCAGTGCATCTTCTTTTTCAGCACGCACACCAGTACCGATCCATTCCAGATGCGGGCCGCATGCCGGGCAAGCAACGGGCTGGGCGTGGAAGCGACGGTCATACGGATCGCGATACTCTTTGTCGCACTGCGGACAGAGCGGGAAAGACGCCATGACGGTCAACGGACGGTCATACGGCATCGCGCGGATAATCGTAAAGCGTGGGCCACAGTGGGTACAGTTGATAAAGGGATAGCGATAGCGACGTTCGCCGGGCGTGTTCATTTCAACAAGGCATTCAGGACAGGTCGCGGCATCGGGGACAATTTGCGTATTCATCGTTCCGCCCGCGCTCTGTCGAATCGAGAAATCAGCTGGCCGCTGCGTCCAGACAAATGGCTCACTTTCGATGCTATCGATACGTGCCAGCGGTGGGCAGTGCTGATGCAACTGGGTAATAAACGCCGCGGGATCTTCCAGCAATCGCACAACCACGCCATCACCGTCGTTACACACGTCGCCGTGTAGGTGCAGGCGCTGCGCCAGTTGCCAGACAAAGGGGCGAAATCCGACGCCCTGAACCTTGCCGCGAATACGCAGTTGTACGCCGGAGTGGTGGTTTATTGTCATGATGAATTCCCGCGGTATTGTATCCCTGAAATGTCCGTTTGCCGGATGGCGGCTTCGCCTTATCCGGCCTACATGACGCCCTTGTAGGCCTGATAAGCTGCGCGCCATCAGGCACGTATTTTACGCGGATTTTCAGATATCAGAACAGCAAAGATGCGGTAGAGTCCAGCGCGGCGCGGCGACGTTTTTCGGCGCTCAGTTGCTCGAGTTTATTGCGATCCACATAAATCAGCGCGTGAGTTGGGCACACTTCCATGCAGGCAGGTCCCGCTTCGCGGTGGTGGCACAGGTCGCATTTATTGGCTTCGGCTTTTTCTGCACGGACATTCAGACCCGCACCGCTGTTACGCACAACCGGACGTACAACCACTTCCATCGCACCGTAAGGGCAAGCCACAACGCAGGTTTTACAACCAATGCAGCGTTCCTGCATCACGTGGACAAAGCCTTTATCACGGCTGATTGCACCATTCGGACAGACGTTAGCGCACGGCGCATCTTCACACTGACGACACAGCGTCGCCGTGGAAACATTAACACCTTTGATCACGTGAATGCGGGGTAAAAAGGTTTCAGGGGTCAGCGATGCGCAGTCCTGGTTATCCTGATGGGATACCACGCAGGCCACTTCACAGGTACGGCAACCAATGCATTTATTGGCGTCTGCAATGATGAAACGGTTCATCAAATTCTCCAGCAATGACAGATTATCTGCCGAAACATACACAAATCGTGCCAGAATTTAATTAACTGTTATTTAAGGATTTTTATTTTATGCTGGTGCTGTATGGGGTGTCATCGTCACTAGTGACGATGACTAATGACGGCGGTCAACGTGAAACTGACGGAGCAATGGCGTCGCGATCAATCAACTCGCCGGTGAAACTTTTTGGCGACGTAAAAACCCCACCTCCCGGCATAAAGATAAGACGTCGAATCGCGACGCAAATCGCCCATGAAATCTACCCGCAAAACACTTTCATTTCATTAATTGCATTCTCAATGTGGAATCCCCCTTCCAGTTTCAGGTTTGCCTCCATACTTTTTTACTGGCATTTTATTCAGTAGTTTTTCGTCTTAACCATTCATCACAAGGAAGCGTTCATGTCGGAAAAAAATGGCAACACAACCGGGGTAATCACCAAGCCCGTACGCCGTTTAACTGTAGGGTATGTCAGGAAACGCCATGAAGATCGCAAGACAGGTTTCACGCTACGCATCAGCCGACACGCCTCGTTAACGCTAAATGGCGACTGGCTGGAACAGGCCGGGTTTCCTACCGGTACGGCAGTGAAGGTGTCAGTGATGCAGGGAAGATTAATTATTGAGCAAGCAACGGAATAGCAGAGGGTACGAGAAGTAAAACAGGCCGGACGCACAATGCATCCGGCACAGGCACAGGCACAGTTTAGTCTTCCGGGGCTTCTAACTCAGAGAATCCACCGTGGCCTTTCCACCCGGCTAATCGCTGATACACGGTTTCAACCGCCTCTTTGATTGGCTGTGTCATAGGGTAGTAAAAGCCGACGATATCCGGCTGAATACCGAGGAAAATCACCTCTCCAACATCGTCTTTCAGCTGATCGACCAGGTAGTTCAGCGGCATGTTGTGCGTGGTCATCATGAACATTTCGGCAATATCATCAGGATCGATAATACGGATCTCACCAGGGTTTAACCCCATATCGGTGGCATCCACAATCAACAGACGCTCAGGGCGCAGTTCACGGATCGCGACAATATCGTTTTCCGGCGCGCTGCCGCCATCAATGACAACCCAGTTGCCCTGAGGATTTGCGGCACACATTTCCGCCAACAGCGGACCCGCGCCGTCATCGCCCATCATGCTGTTACCCACACATAATAAAACGTCAGTCACGGTGTCTCCTCACCATCAGATAGATAGCGCTTTCCTGGTGAATGTCATGAAGCATACTCAGCATCAGCTTGCTCCATTCCTGTTGCTGCGGCGTCTGCACGGCGCGTGCATCGTCAAACGCGCGCGCCAGCATTTGCACATGGTTAAAATCGATGACGATTTCACCGTACTTCGGCACACCTTCCATTTTACGTCGGGCTTCGCTGCCTTCGGCTAGTGTGGCAATCCACGCCAGATACTCATCCCATGGACAGGTTAACGCCGCCTCCAGGCAATCGATGACCCCCAGGTGGTGACCAATCGCCAGGCTGTAATAGACAACCTGCTGCGCCTCGGCGGGCGTTGCATCGTTCTCATCAATAAACTTACGGCTCAGTTGACTGAACACCACCGTTTCACTCATCGGATACGCGCCTCTTCGACTACATGGTTAAGATGGGTGACGATTTCGGTCAGACGCGGATCGTTTTCCGTCTCCAGCCAGCGCGCCACCTGCTGCTCACCCTGACCTAACTGCAACATATAATCATCTGCAATCTGGCGGCCATAGCGATAACCTGCCAGACGACGCGCTTCGCGATCCACCTTCACGCGCAGCGGTTGAACCATATCCGGATGCAGAATTTCAGCAGGTTGTTCGTCCAGTTCGCCCGGCGCACGTGCATGAATTTTCTGTTCCAACAGGCCAAGCGCCATCGCAAAACCGTACAGTGTTGCCGCAGGCGTCGGAGGACAGCCCGGAATATACACATCCACCGGTACAATTTTGTCGGTGCCGCCCCATACGCAGTATAGGTCGTGGAAAATACCACCGCTGTTACCGCAGGCTCCGTAGGAGATGCAAATCTTCGGGTCTGGCGCAGACTGCCAGGCGCGCAGTGCCGGAGAGCGCATCGCACGGGTCACCGCACCGGTAAACAGCAGAATATCCGCATGACGCGGTGATGGGACGACTTTGATACCGAAACGTTCAGCATCAAACAGTGGGGAAAGTGTCGCAAAGATTTCGATTTCGCAACCATTGCAACCCCCGCAGTCCACACGGTAAACATACGCTGAACGCTTGATACTTTTCAGCAGCGACGCTTTCATGCTGGCAATGGATTCATCCACAGTCATCGGTACCGGAATACCGTTGGCATCACGTGGGCCTAATAAATTGCTCATCAGCTGGCCTCTTTCATATGGCGAGTCAGTTCAATACGGTCAGACGGCACCAGACATTTCTGGCGCTTACAGTCCGGGCAGGTCTCAAAGCTTTCACGGTGATTTTCCGCACGGGTGTCACCGTTGTGCTTCAGCAGCGCAATGGCGTAATCAATCTCTTTTTGCACCGCAAATGGACGGTTACATACGCGGCAATTGCACAGCGCAAAGCGAGACTGCTGCAGGAAATCCTCTTTCTTCCACACGGCCAGTTCATACTCCTGCGACAGCTTGATTGCCGCCGTCGGGCAAACTTCTTCGCAGCGAGCACAGAAAATGCAGCGTCCGAGATTGAACTGCCACGCCAACTCATTGGTGGCCAAATCGGTTTCAACCGTCAGCGCATTGGACGGACAGGCATTAACGCAGGCTGCGCAGCCAATGCACTGCTGCGGATTGTGTTCCGGCTTACCACGGAAGTTTTTATCGACCGCAATCGGCTCCAGTGGATACGACGACGTCGGCGCCCCAGTTTTGATGACTTTTTTGATAAAGGTAAACATGGCGATTCCTTATTTCAGCGGCGAGTTTTTACGCTCGATGCTGTAGCGCTCAAGTTCTTTGTACGGTACGACTTTGCTCTTCTTCTTACGCACATCGACCACGGTCATACGGTCAGTACAGGAATAGCAAGGATCGAGGCTACCGATAATCAGCGGAGCATCGGAAACGGTGTTACCACGCAGCATGTAACGCAGCGTCGGCCAGTTAGCATAAGTGGCTGCACGGCAGCGCCAGCGGTACAGTTTCTGGTTGTCGCCAGTCATGCTCCAGTGGATATCATCCCCACGTGGCGCTTCGGCAAAGCCCAGCGCGAAGCGGTGAGGAATATAGGTAAAGCCTTCCACCGCCAGCGGGCCGCCTGGCAGGTTATCCAAACCAAAGTCGATCATGTTCAGTGCGGTATAGACTTCATTGATACGGACTTTCAGACGAGAAATGACGTCACAACCTTGCTCGCTGTGGACTTCCATCGGCAGCAGACCGTAGCCTACGAACGGGTGGTCTGCGCGGGTATCACGCGCGTGGCCGCTGGCGCGAACCATTGGACCGACGTTACTGAAGTCACGGGCAATTTCCGGGTCCAGGCGACCAATGCCAACGGTACGCTGTTCCATGTTCGGCGTGCTGAGCAGCATGTCGACCAGTTCCTGCACGTCACGACGCATTTGCTGCGCCAGTTGACGGGTCTGGATCATGTCTTCTTTCAGCAGGTCACGACGGATCCCGCCAATCAGGTTCAGACCGTACGTTTTACGCGCCCCGGTGAGAATTTCCGCCATCTTCATGGACGTTTCACGCACACGGAAGAATTGCATGAAGCCGGAATCGAAACCGGTAAAGTGACAGGCCAGACCGAGGTTCAGCAGGTGCGAGTGCAGACGTTCAACTTCCAGCAGAATGGCGCGGATCATCTGCGCACGTTCCGGCACCACGATGCCCATCGCATTCTCAACGGACGTGGTATACGCAGTACTGTGGGCAAAACCACAGATGCCGCAAACACGGTCCGACAGGAATGTCACTTCGTTATAACCCATACGGGTTTCTGCCAGCTTTTCCATGCCACGATGGACATAGAACAGGCGGTAGTCGGCGTCGATGATGTTCTCACCATCAACAAACAGACGGAAATGCCCCGGTTCATCGGAGGTCACATGCAGTGGGCCAATCGGCACCACGTTATTTTTCTTGTCGCCCAGCTCGTTAATGAACTCGTAGGTTTCGGCATCGGTAGTCGGTGCCGGGCGCTGACGATAATCCATGCTGTCTTTACGCAGCGGGTAGAGTTCGTCCGGCCAGTCATCCGGCAGGACCAGACGACGTTCATCCGGCAGACCCACAGGGATCAAACCGTACATGTCGCGCACTTCACGCTCGCCCCACACCGCAGCTGGAACGCGCGGCGTGACGGACGGGAATTCCAGCTTATTGGCATCGACTTCAACGCGGACGGTTATCCAGCACTTGGTGCCCTGCTCCATCGACATCACGTAGTAAACGGCGTAATGACCGCACAACTGGCGTTCGTCGTTACCAAACAGTACGGACAACCAACCGCCCTGTTTGTAGTACAGGAACTCCACCACTTCAGGCAGATAGTTCACTTTGACGGTAATTGTCAGCTGATCTTTGGTCTGCCAGGCTTCATCCAACACCACACCCGGAAAGGCCTGGTGCAGTGCGGCGAGATAGTGTTGACCTAATTTTTCTTCAGACATGCTCAAACTCTCTTAAATCACGCCACCAGCAAGGAGACGAACGCTAAAAACGCAAACCCAAAACCGGCCCAGGTCACGCGTGAAGTGGCGCAAAAACGCAGACGCGCCATGCTGTTTTCGAACAGGGCGATGACCAGCACGCCGAGGACCAGCTTGACGATGGCAATCACCAGCGCCAGCAGCAACCCACCCGCGGTGAAGGTTTCCATCTGTCCCCACGGCAGGAATACGCCGACGAACATTTGCAGAACCACCAACTGTTTGAGGCTAATGCCCCACTTCAGCACCGCAAAACCGCTGCCGCTGTATTCGGTCAGTGGACCTTCCTGCAGTTCCTGTTCAGCTTCCGCCAGGTCGAACGGCAGTTTGCCCATTTCGATAAAGGTGGCGAAGGCACAGGCGCACAGCGCCAGAATCAGCGGGATACTGCGAGCCGCAGGCCAGTGATAAATGGTGTCAGCGATGTTGCTGATATGCGTTGAACCTGCAACCTGCGCCGCAACCCACAGACCCAGCAGCAGGATAGGTTCAACCAGTACGCCAAGCATCGCTTCACGGCTGGCACCGATTGCGGTGAACGGGCTACCGGTATCCAGACCCGAGATTGAAAAGAAGAAGCGGGCAATGGCGAACAGGTAGATTAAGGTTATCAAATCACCCAGTTGCGGCAGCGGTGAACCCACGGTCACTACCGGCAGCGCGGTGGCGATAGTCAGCATCACGCCCACCATCACGAACGGCGTCAGACGGAAAACCCAACTGGAATCCGCAGGCGCAATGCTCTGACGCCCCAGCAGTTTGATAATGTCGCGGTATTCCTGCAAAACGCCTGGACCGCGGCGGTTGTGCAAACGCGCACGCGCCACGCGGGTAATACCGGACAGCAGCGGCGCAACGGCAAACAGTACCAGCGCCTGAATTAACGGATATAAAACACTCATTCTCAGGCTCCTCGTGAAACCACAATCACCACCAGCACCGCCAGCTCAATCAGCGCCAGGCGACGGAACAGCACCGGTGCAGCCGCATTCTGCCAGCCCGGAACCAGTGATACCGGGTTCAGCCATTTACGCAGTTTGAGTACCGGGGCAAAGGCTTCTTTCACCGGCATGGCAAAACCGTGCGCGGTGATCACCATTGACTGCTCGTGATCGTAACCACACACCCACGCCGCACCGCGTGAACGCGACGGCAGACGGTTGCCTTTGAAAATGGCCATGATGATGAACGGCAGCAGCGGACACGCGATCAGCAGCAGCGTGATCATTGGCTGAGAAACGGTGGTGTTCGCGGTTTCCAACGGCAGCGGAACGGCAGAGGAGATCATCGGCAGCAGCCACGGCGCAGCAACGCCGCCAATCACGCAGCAGATAGCCAGCGCAACCACGCTCACGCCCATCAGGATGGGTGCACAACAGGCATTTTCAGCTTCCTTCGTGCGCGGTGCGCCAAGGAACGTAACGCCATAAACTTTCGCCATACACATCACCGCCAGTGCGCCGGTAATCGCCAGTCCGACCGCCAGCAACGGTCCTAACAAACTGCCGACAAAGGCGCCACTGTTTCCGAGCTTAAAGAAGGATTGATAGATAACCCACTCACCGGCAAAGCCGTTCAGCGGCGGCAGTGCAGCCATCGCCATCAGCCCAACCAGCATCGCCAGAGAAATCACCGGCATGCGTTTACCGATCCCGCCCAGTTTTTCGATATCACGATGACCGGTACGGAACCAGATGCTGCCTGCGCCCAGGAACAAGACGCTTTTGAACAAACTGTGGTTAACCAGATGATACAGACCGCCAGTCAAACCCAGCGCAATCAGCGCTGGTTGATTGAGGGAAATCCCGGTCACGCCAGCACCCAGCCCCAGCAGAATAATGCCGATGTTTTCCAGCGTGTGGTACGCCAGCAGACGCTGGATGTTATGTTCCATCAGCGCATACAAACCACCGACAAACGCGGTGATCATGCCTAACACCAGCAGCGTAACGCCCCACCACAGCGGCGCGTTACCGCCCAGCAGCGACAGGGAGAGAATACCCAGCAAACCGACTTTCATGACCACGGTAGAGAACAATGCCGCAGCCGGTGCGCTGGCGTTAGCGTGCGCCTGAGGCACCCAACCATGCAGCGGGATAATCCCTGCCAACAAGCCAAAGCCAGCCACACCCAGCAGCCAGATGTCGGAGCCAAGCGGCAGCTCCTGGGTACGCAGGTCAAGCAGGCGCAGTTCCAGGGTGCCGTAGCGTTGCCACACCAGATAACACGCGAGCGCCAACATCAGCGTACCGATACGCCCCAGCGCAAACCACAGCTTGCCTTCTTTGCTGCAGCCAGTCAGGAACACCGCGCACAGCGCCATGATTTCTGCCATCACCACCAGCGTACCGAGGTTGCTGGCAACCACTGCGCACACGGCCGCGGCCATCAGCAGATTCACCAGCAGGCCGTTAGCCTTCACCTGCGGATGACGATGCCAGTCAATGTTGTACAGGCTGACAAACAGGCCGCACAGACCCAGCGTAATCAGCCAGATAGCATTCAGCGGAGTAATTTGCAGACTGTGGCCAATAAACGGCATCACGCCGCTCACCGCCAGCGCATTGGTCAGAACGGTAAAACCGGCGGCTGCGGTACACAGGCTGCCTACCGCACCGCCAACCCCAGCAATCCAGCCGCTCAGCGATTTATGAAATGAAAACAGAAATGCCAGAACCGCAGCCGCTGTAAACCAGGCTACGCCGCTGTTAATCAGTGAAATTGCGCTCATTTTGCATCTCCACTCTGAGCCTGCTGAAACAAGGTGAGATCGCCGAAATCGGTATTGAAAGTCAGCTCACGCTTACGTTTACTGGCGCGTGCGATATCGATGTTACTCACCAGGTGCAGGGCTTTGGTCGGGCACATGCGTATGCAGGCCGGACCTTGCTCGTCAAAACTACACAGATCGCATTTCACCGCGATGGCACGAACGCCCGGTACCCAGTCTAGCAGCGTGCTCACACGCGCAGGAGCCGGCGGAGCCGGGGGCGCTTTTGGCGTATTGGCGTTCGCCGGGATGTGCAGCGGACGGCTGCCGGAAAACTCAATCGCACCGAACGGACAGGCGATCCCGCACAATTTGCAGCTGACGCACAGGCTTTCATTCAGCTGTACGGCACCGTCAACGCGATTAATCGCATTAACCGGACAAACGGTAGCGCAAGGCGCATCTTCACACTGGTGGCAAAGCTGCGGCGCAGATTCTTTTTCATTTAACATCACTTTCAGGCGCGGCATTGACTGCAGGCCATGCTGGCGATGAGTCTCTGAGCAGGCGGCCTCACAGGTGTGGCAGCCAATGCAAAGAGTGGAGTCAGCAATTACAAAACGATTCACCAGGCATTCCTCAGGTGATAGTCATTTTTGACGAAAACATGTCTGTAAAATGTCATTTCGACATTTTTCGACATGCCCATTCCCTAAACCGTCGTGATGCAGAACAAACCGCATCATGACTCAAGTGGGCAACACCCGAGGCTTAAGCCGGGTTATGTCCTTCAACCAGCTGGCTTAAATTCACCGGCATATTGTTTTCAACCGCGGTGTACAGGCTGTCGTAGACGCTGGCGATTTTTTCGAGATAGTGCTCCAGCACCTGCTCGCGATCGCGGTTGCTGATGCGCTCATCGACCTGTCCGTCGAGGGTCAACTCTGCCTGTGCAATCAGTTGCTTATCATCACCGTCTTTCGTTTCAACGTAGTACTCGATGGTGTGGCTGTTAAAGCCGTCCGCCAGCGTGACGTAGATAGTGAAGTGTTCAAAAAGGACAAAGCACAAATCCTTGTCCGGCGCGCAGCTCATCGCATGATGCAAACGCGCTTTTGACAGGGTGATCCCCTGAACCAGCGAGTTGCAGTAGATACGCCACTGGTCCTGTAGGCGACGATGCCGTTCAGCGATGTAATCGGCTTTTTCGCTTATTTCCCAAATAGTCATGTCAGGTTACCCGTTTAGCAGAGATGAACAGCCCTAAGCACATTTCATGCCAAAATTAATTTTGTTTATTTTCATATGGTTATGAATTTATGGCGCGATGACGACATGTCATTTCGTCATCGTCGACATTGTCACGAACGTGAAAATTCAACCTGGCATGCTTATTGCTTTTAAAACGGCAACATCTTAGGAGGCGATATGCACGAAATAACCCTCTGCCAACGGGCACTGGAATTGATTGAACAACAGGCCACCCAACATGGCGCAAAGCGGGTAACTGGGGTCTGGCTCAAAATTGGCGCATTTTCTTGCGTAGAAACCAGCGCTCTCGCCTTTTGTTTTGATCTGGTATGCCGTGGCACCCTTGCAGAAGGTTGTAAACTCCACCTCGAAGAACAAGAAGCCGAATGTTGGTGCGAATCTTGTCAGCAATACGTCACGTTGCTGACGCAGCGCGTGCGTCGGTGTCCGCAATGCAATAGCGATATGCTGAGAATTGTGGCCGACGACGGCTTACAGATTCGAAGAATTGAAATAGGCGACGCCGAAGACTAATTCCGGTGACACCTCTGGTAGGCCGGATAAGGCAAAACTGCCATCCGGCAACAGATATACCGCAAGATAAAGATCAGGAGTGAGCGATGTGTACGACATGTGGTTGCGCTGAAGGCAACCTATATATAGAGGGTGATGAACATAACCCCCACTCGGCGTTCCGCAGCGCGCCATTTGCCCCGGCGGCTCGCCCGGCACTGAATATTACCGGTGTGAAAACCTCCAGTTTCGCACCGAGCCAGACCGCTGAAGGCGATCTGCACTATGGTCACGGTGAAGCAGGAACTCACGCGCCAGGTATGAGCCAGCGCCGCATGCTGGAAGTCGAAATAGACGTACTGGACAAAAACAATCGTCTGGCCGAGCGCAACCGCGCCCGATTCGCTGCCCGTCAGCATCTGGTACTGAACCTCGTCTCAAGCCCAGGCTCCGGTAAGACGACGCTGCTGACCGAAACGCTGATGAAGCTGAAAGACAGTGTGCCATGTGCCGTCATTGAAGGCGACCAGCAGACGGTTAACGATGCCGCTCGTATTCGCGCCACCGGCACCCCTGCAATCCAGGTCAACACCGGTAAAGGTTGCCACCTTGATGCGCAAATGATTGCCGATGCCGCGCCACGTCTGCCGCTTGATGACAACGGCATTCTGTTCATTGAGAACGTTGGTAACCTGGTCTGCCCGGCCAGCTTTGACCTCGGCGAGCGTCATAAAGTCGCCGTGCTCTCTGTTACCGAAGGCGAAGATAAGCCGCTGAAATACCCGCACATGTTTGCTGCTGCATCACTGATGCTGCTCAACAAAGTGGATCTGCTGCCTTACCTTAATTTTGATGTTGAGAAGTGCATCGCCAGCGCCCGGGAAGTGAACCCGGACATTGAAATCATCCTGATTTCCGCCACCAGCGGTGAAGGGATGGATCAATGGCTGTCATGGCTGGAGAATCAGCGATGTGCATAGGTGTTCCGGGTCAAATCCGCACCATTGATGGCAACCAGGCTAAGGTCGATGTTTGCGGTATTCAGCGCGACGTCGATCTGACGCTGGTCGGGAGCTGTGATGAAAAGGGTGAGCCGCGTCTGGGCCAGTGGGTACTGGTTCACGTCGGTTTCGCCATGAGCATCATTAATGAAGCTGAAGCGCGCGATACGCTCGACGCGCTACAAAACATGTTTGACGTTGAGCCGGATGTCGGCGCGTTGCTGTATGGCGAGGAAAAATAAATGCGTTTTGTTGACGAATATCGCGCACCAGAACAGGTGATGCAGTTGATAGAGCATCTGTGCGAGCGTGCCGCTCACCTCTCCTACACCGCTGAACACCCGCTGCGCATTATGGAAGTTTGTGGTGGTCATACCCACGCTATCTTTAAATTCGGCCTCGATCAGCTTCTGCCCGCAAATGTGGAGTTTATTCACGGTCCAGGCTGCCCGGTGTGCGTTCTGCCGATGGGCAGAATTGACAGCTGTGTCGAAATCGCCAGCCACCCGGAAGTGATTTTCTGCACCTTTGGCGACGCGATGCGCGTCCCTGGAAAACAGGGCTCACTGCTACAGGCCAAAGCACGCGGCGCGGATGTCCGTATCGTCTATTCCCCGATGGATGCACTGAAGCTGGCCGAGGAAAACCCAACGCGCAAAGTGGTGTTCTTTGGCCTGGGTTTTGAAACCACCATGCCGACAACCGCCATAACTCTGCAGCAGGCCAAACAGCGCGATGTGCAGAACTTTTACTTTTTCTGCCAGCACATCACCTTGATCCCAACGCTGCGCAGCCTGCTGGAACAGCCGGACAACGGTATCGACGCCTTTTTGGCGCCAGGTCACGTCAGTATGGTGATTGGCACTGACGCCTATAATTTCATTGCCTCAGATTTCCATCGCCCGCTGGTGGTCGCCGGCTTCGAGCCGCTTGATCTGCTGCAAGGCGTCGTGATGCTGATCGAGCAGAAAATAGCGGCCCAAAGCCAGGTTGAAAACCAGTACCGCCGCGTGGTACCGGATGCCGGTAACGCGTTAGCCCAGCAGGCTATCGCCGACGTGTTCAGTGTCAACGGTGACAGCGAATGGCGGGGTCTGGGCGTGATCGAATCATCCGGCGTTCACCTGACGCCTGATTATCAGCGTTTTGACGCCGAAGCACATTTCCAGCCAGCGCCGCAGCAGGTCTATGACGATCCGCGCGCACGTTGCGGAGAGGTGCTGACTGGCCGATGCAAACCGCATCAGTGCCCATTATTTGGTAAAACCTGTAACCCGGAGACCGCATTTGGTGCCCTGATGGTCTCCTCTGAAGGCGCATGTGCCGCCTGGTATCAGTATCGTCAGCAGGAGTGTGAAGCATGAACAGCGTACAACTCGCCCACGGTAGCGGCGGTCAGGCTATGCAGCAGTTGATCAACAGTCTGTTTATGGAAGCTTTTGCTAACCCGTGGCTGGCAGAACAGGAAGATCAGGCGCGCCTGGAACTGGCGCAGCTGGTCGCAGAAGGCGATCGTCTGGCGTTTTCAACGGACAGCTACGTTATCGACCCCCTGTTCTTCCCCGGCGGCAACATTGGCAAGCTGGCAATCTGCGGTACGGCTAACGATGTCGCGGTCAGCGGCGCGATACCGCGCTACCTCTCCTGCGGTTTTATCCTCGAAGAGGGTCTGCCAATGGACACGCTGAAAACCGTCGTGAACAGCATGGCAGCAACCGCCCGTGAAGCGGGGATTGCTATCGTAACCGGCGATACCAAAGTTGTGCAGCGCGGTGCCGCGGACAAACTGTTCATCAACACCGCCGGTATGGGCGCGATTCCCGCCAATATTCACTGGGGGGCGCAAACCCTGAGCGTGGGTGATGTGCTGCTGGTGAGTGGTACACTTGGCGATCACGGTGCGACTATCCTCAACCTGCGCGAACAGTTGGGGCTTGATGGCGAACTGGTCAGCGACTGTGCGGTGTTAACGCCGCTTATCCAGACGCTACGCGATATTCCTGGCGTGAAAGCGCTGCGTGATGCCACCCGCGGCGGCGTAAATGCGGTAACACATGAATTTGCGGCCTCTTGCGGATTTGGCATTGAGCTGTCTGAAGCGGCACTGCCGGTGAAACCTGCCGTGCGTGGCGTTTGCGAACTGCTGGGTCTGGACGCACTCAACTTTGCCAACGAAGGCAAGCTGGTGATTGCCGTTGAACGTCAGGCTGCTGAAGCCGTACTCGCCGCACTCCACGCCCATCCTTTAGGACGCGATGCCGCGCTAATTGGTGAAGTGGTTGAACGTAAAGGTGTACGTCTTGCCGGACTTTACGGCGTGAAACGGACCCTCGATTTACCACACGCCGAACCATTACCTCGTATATGCTAGCAGCCGGTTGGCAATCTGTTCCTGGCCGGATAAACCACGTTTGGGTCGTTATCCGGCATTAACACTGTATTACTGCCTGATGGCGCTTTGCTTATCAGGCCTATGGTTTGAATACCCGACCCATCCGGCAATAATTTACGACTTATACCTATAATTCATTTACCGTTTTCGCACCGTTCTGCGGTGTTTTCCCTGGAAAAGCAATATGTCGTATACACCGATGAGTGACCTCGGACAGCAAGGCCTGTTCGATATTACTCGTACATTATTACAGCAGCCCGATCTCCAGTCTCTTAGTGAGGCGCTTTCGCAGCTGGTCAAGCGTTCAGCGCTGGCTGACTGCGCGGCTATTGTGTTATGGCAGGCACAGACGCAGCGTGCGCGTTATTTTGCGACGCGTGAAAATGGTAAACCCATCGACTATGAAGACGAAACGGTACTGGCACACGGTCCGGTACGTCGTATTCTGTCTCGCCCCGATGCGCTGCACTGTAACTATCATGAATTTTCAGAAACCTGGCCACAGTTGGCCTCTGGCGGATTGTATTCTGAATTTGGTCACTACTGTTTGCTGCCGCTGGCGGCGGACGGACGCATCTTTGGCGGCTGCGAATTTATCCGCAACGAGGATCGCCCGTGGAGTGAAAAAGAGTACAACCGGCTACAGACCTTCACCCAAATAGTCGGCGTCGTTGCGGAACAAATTCAGAGCAGGGTCAGCAACAACGTCGATTACGATTTGCTGTGTCGCGAACGTGACAACTTTCGTATCCTGGTCGCCATCACCAATGCAGTACTCTCCCGACTGGACATTGACGAACTGGTCAGCGAAGTCGCCAAAGAGATCCACCACTATTTCGATATTGATGCCATCAGCATCGTATTACGCAGCGATCGCAAAAATAAGTTGAGTATCTACTCCACCCACTATCTGGATGAGAATCATCCAGCTCACGAACAAAGTGAAGTGGATGAAGCTGGCACGCTTTCCGAGCGGGTGTTCCGCAGCAAAGAGATGCTGCTGATTAACCTGAGCGAACGCGATACCCTTGCGCCGTATGAACGCATGCTGTTCGAAACCTGGGGTAACCAGTTACAAACGCTGTGCCTGCTGCCGCTGATGTCCGGCAATACGATGCTTGGCGTGCTCAAACTGGCGCAGTGTGAAGAAAAAGTTTTCACCACCGCCAACCTGAAACTGTTGCGCCAGATTGCCGAACGCGTAGCCATTGCGGTAGATAACGCGCTTGCCTATCAGGAGATACACCGCCTGAAAGAACGTCTGGTCGATGAAAACCTGGCGCTGACCGAGCAACTGAACAATGTGGACAGTGAGTTCGGCGAAATTATCGGTCGCAGCGAAGCCATGTACAGCGTACTCAAACAGGTCGAAATGGTGGCGCAAAGCGACAGTACCGTATTGATTCTGGGTGAGACAGGTACGGGTAAAGAGCTGATCGCCAGAGCAATTCATAATCTGAGTGGACGTAATGCCCGTCGGATGGTGAAGATGAACTGCGCAGCAATGCCTGCCGGATTACTGGAAAGCGACCTGTTTGGTCACGAGCGCGGTGCCTTTACCGGGGCCAGCACACAGCGAATTGGGCGTTTCGAACTGGCGGATAAAAGCTCCCTGTTCCTCGACGAAGTCGGTGACATGCCGCTGGAACTCCAGCCGAAGTTACTGCGTGTACTTCAGGAGCAGGAATTTGAACGCCTGGGCAGCAACAAACTGATCCAAACCGACGTTCGGTTGATCGCCGCCACCAACCGCGATCTAAAAAAGATGGTTGCCGATCGGGAATTCCGTAACGATCTGTATTACCGGCTGAACGTTTTCCCGATCCATTTACCTCCGCTGCGCGAGCGTCCAGAAGACATCCCACTGCTGGTGAAAGCCTTTACCTTTAAAATCGCTCGCCGGATGGGGCGCAATATCGACAGTATTCCTGCCGAAGCGCTTCGTACCCTGAGCAGCATGGAGTGGCCGGGTAACGTCCGCGAACTGGAAAACGTGGTGGAACGCGCCGTTCTGCTGACCCGAGGCAACGTACTGCAATTATCCCTACCGGATATCACCACGCAGGTACCGCCCCCCCCTCCGGTTGCAACCGAAGTCGCACAGGATGGCGAAGATGAATACCAGCTGATTATGCGGGTACTGAAAGAGACCAATGGCGTTGTCGCCGGTCCTAAAGGTGCTGCGCAGCGACTGGGGCTAAAACGAACCACGTTGTTGTCGCGTATGAAGCGATTAGGTATTGATAAGGATGCGCTGGTTTAGCCATTGTGGCTATACTGGGTGATAACTCAACGAAAGGAGGCAGTATGGCGGTATCAGCACGTAATCAATTAACCGGTACAGTCAGTGCAGTTGCAACTGGCGCAGTGAATGATGAAGTTGAACTGACGCTGGCTGGCGGCGCAAAACTGGTCGCGATTGTGACTCATAGCAGTCAGCAGGCACTGGGTCTGGCGAAAGGAAAAGAAGCCATTGCGCTGATCAAAGCGCCGTGGGTGACGCTGGCGACTGAAGACTGCGGTCTGAAGTTCTCTGCCCGCAACCAATTTGCCGGTAGCGTTTCACAGGTAACTGAAGGCGCCGTTAACGCCACCGTACACATCAAAACTGATGCCGGTTTTGACATTGTCGCGGTCGTGACGAACGAAAGTCAGCAAGAGATGAAACTGAGCCAGGGAAGCCGGGTCATCGCGCTGATCAAAGCCTCGGCCATTCTTATTGCCACCAAAGCGTAACCGCCATCCGGTACCGGATAGTTAAATTGCCCGATGGCGCTACGCTCATCGGGCCTACGCGACGGAGCACTTGCTCTTGTAGGCCGGATAAGGCATCGCCGCCATCCGGCACAAAATAACCAGATTACTTCTTGCGCTGATATTTCTCAGGTAATTCCGGGACTGGACGCTTGTCATCAATCAGATGGCGAATGGTCAGAATCGGGTGACGCCAGAGCATTCTCGGCCCGGCCCAACGCATAATTTGCCTCATCTCTTCCCGTTTGGCTGGCTGATAGCAGTGTACCGGGCACTGTTTGCAGGCCGGTTTTTCCTCGCCAAACACGCACTTATCCAGGCGCTTTTGCGCATAAGCAAACAACGCATCGTAATGCCCCTGCTCATCTGAAGCTTCCGGACACTGGCTTTCGTACAGCGAGATCATTTTTTGGATCGTCATTTTTTCACGAGCAATACGTTTGCCGGACATGAGACCTCCACAATTAAGTTGCATAAATAATACACCTTAAAAATACGCAGCACTATTACCTGAAGGTGATACATCCTTAGCACCCTACGCAAATAAGAATTATTTTCATTTACTTATGCCATGTGCTATATAACATAGCAAAGGCTATATTCGATGATTAATTAACCACTTTATTGTGAGGGATACTATGCCGCATCTGCCTCGTCTGAAATCAGTTCTCCTTGCCAGCCTGTTGACGGCACTTACGCTGTCACCTGCCTGGGCGAAAGAAAAGTTTAAGGTCATCACGACGTTTACGATCATTGCTGATATGGCAAGCAATGTGGCAGGCGATGCGGCGGACGTCAGTTCAATTACCAAGCCCGGAGCAGAAATTCACGAATACCAGCCCACACCAGGCGACATTAAGCGGGCGCAGGGTGCGCAGTTAATTCTCTCCAATGGTCTCAATCTGGAACTCTGGTTCGCCCGCTTCTACCAACATCTGTCCGGCGTACCGGAAGTGATGGTCTCAAACGGCGTACAACCGATGGGCATCAGCGAAGGGCCATACAATGGAAAACCCAATCCACATGCCTGGATGTCAGCAGACAACGCACTGATTTACGTGGATAACATCCGCAATGCGTTAATGAAATATGACCCGGAAAACGCGGCGACCTACCAGAAGAATGCCGAGCGCTATAAAGCGGAAATTAAGCAAACGCTCGCGCCGCTACAAGCTGAACTTGCCAAAATTCCTGCCGATAAACGCTGGCTGGTCACTAGCGAAGGGGCGTTCTCCTATCTGGCACGCGATAACGATCTGAAAGAACTGTACTTATGGCCGATCAACGCCGATCAACAAGGTACGCCGAAACAGGTACGCAAGGTGATCGATACCCTACGAGCGCATCAGATCCCCACGGTATTTAGCGAAAGTACCGTGTCCGACAAACCCGCGCGTCAGGTGGCCCGAGAATCTGGCGCACATTACGGCGGCGTGCTGTACGTCGATTCACTCAGCGCTGCCGACGGCCCGGTCCCGACCTATTTGGATCTACTGCGCGTCACCACACAAACCATTGTTAACGGCATCAACAACGGCCTTGGGAGTCAACCATGAGTCAATCTGCGATTACCGTGAATCAGGTTACGGTGACGTATCGCAACGGCCACACCGCACTGCGGGATGCCACGTTTCAGGTTCCGGGCGGCTCGATTGCCGCGCTGGTTGGTGTAAATGGTTCCGGGAAATCAACACTGTTTAAGGCGTTGATGGGGTTTGTCCGGCTGGCACAGGGGGAAATCTCTATCCTGCAACAGCCGGTCAGCAAGGCGCTAAAACAGAATCTGATTGCGTATGTGCCCCAGTCTGAAGAGGTGGACTGGTCATTTCCGGTGCTGGTCGAAGATGTGGTCATGATGGGACGTTTTGGCCATATGGGCTGGCTGCGCCGGCCAAAGGCGCACGATCACGCCTGCGTGGATGCTGCTCTGGCACGGGTCGATATGCTGGAATACCGCCATCGCCAGATTGGTGAACTTTCCGGTGGGCAGAAAAAACGCGTTTTCCTGGCAAGGGCCATTGCACAAGATGGGCAGGTCATTTTGCTGGATGAACCCTTCACCGGCGTAGATGTAAAAACCGAGGCCCGTATCATCGGTCTGCTGCGCGAATTGCGCGATGAGGGCCGAACCATGCTGGTCTCCACCCATAACCTGGGCTCGGTCACCGAGTTTTGTGATTACACGGTAATGATTAAAGGCACCGTGCTGGCCAGCGGTCCAACTGACACCACCTTTACCACCGAGAACCTTGAACAGGCATTTAGCGGCGTTCTGCGTCACGTCGCATTGAGCGGGGGCGAGCAACATGTGATTACCGATGATGAGCGCCCGTTTATTTCACGTCGCGCGGCACGCGAGGGGGAATAGTCATGAACTGGCTGACAGAACCCTTTGGTTACCAGTATATGCTCAACGCCATGTGGGTTTCGGCGATGGTCGGCGGCCTGTGCGCGTTCCTCTCGTGCTACCTGATGCTCAAAGGCTGGTCGCTGATTGGCGATGCACTATCGCATTCCATCGTGCCCGGTGTTGCCGGGGCCTATATGTTAGGGCTTCCCTTCGCGCTGGGGGCATTTCTTTCCGGGGGACTGGCTGCGGGCAGTATGCTGTTTCTCAATCAGCGCTCACGCCTGAAGGAAGATGCCATCATAGGGCTGATATTTTCCTCTTTCTTCGGTATCGGGCTGTTTATGGTGTCGCTCAATCCGATGTCGGTGAACATCCAGACCATTATTCTCGGCAACGTGCTGGCGATTGCGCCGGAAGATATTTTGCAACTGGCGATCATCGGTATTATCTCACTGACCATCCTGCTGCTGAAATGGAAAGACCTGATGGTGGTCTTTTTCGATGAAAACCATGCCCGCTCGATCGGTCTGAATCCTGGTCGGCTGAAGCTGCTATTTTTTACGCTGCTCTCCGTTTCCACCGTTGCCGCACTGCAAACCGTCGGCGCATTTCTGGTCATTTGCCTGGTGGTCACGCCTGGCGCGACCGCCTGGTTGCTGACGGATCGTTTTCCACGCCTGCTTACTATCGCGGTAGCTATCGGTAGCCTGACCAGCTTTTTTGGTGCCTGGCTAAGCTACTGGCTGGACGGCGCAACCGGAGGAATTATTGTGGTTCTGCAAACGCTGTTATTCCTGCTGGCGTTCGTGTTTGCGCCCAAACACGGTCTGCTGGCAAATCGCCGCCGCGCCCGACAGGTGAACAAGGAGTACTCATGTTCTTAACCACATTACTGGAACCCTTTCAGTTCAGCTTTATGGTCAACGCGTTGACCATCTCCGTTATCGTCGCCGTACCCTGCGCACTGCTGTCGGTCTTTTTGGTATTGAAAGGTTGGGCGCTGATGGGGGATGCCATGAGCCATGCGGTCTTTCCGGGGATTGTACTGGCCTGGATTGCAGGTATTCCGCTGGCGATTGGCGCTTTTGTCGCCGGATTGTTCTGCGCAGTAGCAACCGGGTATCTTGACGATAACAGCCGTATCAAGCGCGATACCCTTATGGGGATCGTCTTTTCCGGTATGTTTGGCGCCGGGCTGGTGCTGTATGTGTCAATCCAGTCTGAAATTCATCTGGACCATATTTTGTTCGGTGACATGCTGGGCGTTTCGCTGGGCGATATTGCGCAGACTGCGGTTATCGCTTTGGGGATAGCGCTTATCATCGGGCTCAAATGGAAAGATCTGCTACTGCATGCATTCGATCCGCACCAGGCAAAGGCCAGCGGTCTTAACACCACACTGCTGCATTATGGTCTGCTGTGTATGATCGCCCTGACTATCGTCGCGACGCTAAAGTCGGTAGGTATTATTTTGTCGATCTCTTTGTTAATTGCCCCCGGTGCGATTGCGATTTTAATGACACGCAGGTTCGCCCAGGCATTATTACTGGCTACCGCCATATCGGTTGCAACGTCATTTCTGGGTGTATACCTGTCATTTTTCATCGACAGTGCCCCCGCGCCGACGATTGTCGTTTTATTTTCCCTGCTGTTTGTCATCACCTTTATTTATTCAACGCTGCGCGATCGTCATTCAGAAAGCCAGTTTCAGTCGCATGATGCATAAATAACATTTAATAGTATGCTAGCTAATATTCCTGATGTTGATAAATGACCATGGCATTAATATAGCCTCCTGCAGGAGGCTATATTAGCCGTAGATTACAACATCGTGATGATACGTTTTAATAAACGAATTCGCGGTTCGATGGAGGCAATATCCAGCCACTCATCTGCACTATGAAAACCTGCACCGATGGGTCCCAGCCCGTCCAGTGTCGGAATGCCTAACGCCGCCGTGAGGTTCGCATCGCTGCCACCACCAACAGCCTGCCAGGTTACCGCAATTCCCTCTTCCTGCCCGGCGCGTTCAACCAGAGTCATCAGGTGTTGCGTGTCTTCGCTCGCCGCCATCGCAGGTTTATGACTTACGCGGGTGAGCGTAGTCGTCACGCCCTCAAGGAAACCTTGCTGACAAAGAGACTGAAGCGCCTGATGCACACGATCATATTCTTCGTTTTCCCAGAAACGCACATCCAGTTCCGCATGCAGCTTCGCCGCCACTACGTTCGCCGCACTTCCGCCCTGCACCACGCCCACGTTCAGCGTGGTGCCACGCGCTATGTCAGCCAACGCGTTAATCGCCAGGACGCTATGAGCAAAAGCGGTTATGGCAGAGCGCCCTTTTTCCGGTTCATTACCGGCATGCGCCGCTACTCCCTCAAAGGTCAGTTGATAGCCGCCCACGCCTTTGCGCGCTTTCACCAGCGAACCGTCTGCCCGGGCAGCCTCACATACCAGCACGCAACGCGCACGTTTCGCCAGTCCACCAATCCATTCGCTGGAGTGAACGCTACCGGTCTCTTCATCCGGGTTCATGGCGACGGCGATAGATAAGCGTGCCTGATGCTCCGCGGGCAAGGTACGCATGGCCCAGACGATGTTCAGCAAACCACTTTTCATATCGGAGACGCCTGGTCCGTACAGGCGATTTTCATCACGGCTCATCGGCCGTTCAGCCACGGTTCCCGCCGGGAAAACGGTATCCAGATGGCCGACCAGCAGCACATCATATTCTGTCGCATGAGGTTTATTGGTCGCCAGTAGCGCCGGCCCAACCGCACTGCCTAAATCAACCATCTCTGTTTGCCAGCCTTCCTGCTGCCAGAGCTCGCGCATCACCGCAGCAACATGGGCAACACCTGCGACCGTTTGCGTTCCGCAGTCAATGTTGACCAGCGTTTGCAGTTCATCAATGTACTTTTCCAAATCCATGGTATTTCCTTATCAGAGAATAATGCGCATCAGCAGCATCGCTAAAAAAGCGTTCAGAACGGAGATAATAATCATCAGGGGAATACGTTTAGCATTAGTGCCAATCACCCCGAGAATGCGGCCCAGATACTGCACCTGCGAGCCCATCAGATAAATCGCCGGAGCCAGAATCGCCAGATGCTCACCGGTCAGAATACCTTTATCAAACAGACCAATAGCGACACCGATTCCTCCGCCCATCGACATCCATCCGCCAATCAACACCGCAGCAGCTTCGCCGGGCAGACCAAAGAGCCCCATCAGCGGTGCGAATACCATGCCAAGCCCTTTCAGCGCACCAGTGATCTCCAGCGCTTTGATGATGATAAAGGCCATTACAACGTTCGGCAGCGTGCTGGTTGTCGCAATATTCCAACCTTTGCGGGCACCTTCGACAAACACATCGGTAATAACAGGATTAGAAGTTGGTGCGCTCATGATGCTTCTCCCGCAACAGTTGATTCGGCTTTTTTACTGGTGAACGTCAGGACCAGGCGCATCATGTTGGCGCCAACAATTTTCATAATGAACATCACAGCAACGCATGCGCCAATAGACGCAGGCACGGCTGGGGTGCCGTCTACGGCCATCAGCGTGAACAGGATTGCGCCAGAGGAGAAGAAGTTGGTGATCATGGCCCCAGCGGAAAACTGGAACATGGCAAAAATGTCTTTCTCATTCTGCGTGATTTCGCCTTCATCAGCGAGGTTACGCGTTAACGACGCGCCAACGTCTGTACTCTGCAAGCTGCCAATCAGCGCCAGTCCGGTATTCCCGGGAATCCCCATCAGCGGACGCAACAAAGGGGTTAACAGACGACGCGCCGCACGCAGAGCGCCGTAATGCTCCAGCACATTGATCATGCCCAGAGCAAACATAACGGCAGGAATCAGTCCCAACGCGAAAAGGAAGCCATCCATCGCACCGTGACCGCCGGTGCCACGAAACGCGCTGCTCGCCGTGGTCAGCGTATCGCCTTCCAGGCTCGCTTTACTGACCACTTTGCCAAATGCACCATTCAGGGTGGTGAAATCAAATACGCCGTACCACTCTTTTCCGCCAAGTAATCCAGAGAAAAATACTGCGGCGAATGCCAGAGCAAAATAAGCGCCCGGCCCTACCTTATTATCCTGGGAAGGTAAACTCATATCCATTTCCTTGTTAATGTGGAGAATCGCCAGGCCATTTTGAATAAACAAAGAATAAATAAAGTGATTTAAATCATCCTGACAGCGTCCTTTACTCAGAATAATTTAAAAATGTGACGCATCAGAGTTTGCCAATGAAATAAAGTCAGCATGCTGACTTTTAAATAAATCACTACTTATGTAATGAAGCGTAAATAACACAACGAGAAGGTGAGCAGGATTAAAAATAATAAAAAACAAGATTTACAGATATAATAATTCATGCAGCTGTAAAACGCCGCGCCACTCGGCATGAGTATCAACACCAGCTTAAAAGCGGGCTAAATGCCTCACTCCCCACCAGCGCGCGTAGCGCCGGCAGACGACAGCCATGAGCCAACAGCGGCGGTACGGCAAAAATGGTGTCGCTGGATAACATGACATTTTCCAGTTGCCCCCATAAGTACCAGCCGGTTTCTACGCCGCTGGCTGGAACAAACAGATGCAAATGCCAGCCCTGCTGCGGTTCATCAGCAATACCAAGCCATCGGCTAAAACGCGGGATCTCCGGCGCAGCTTGCGTCACCAGCAAACAGCGCCCGACCTGACTGGCCGGAATATAAAAATCCTGCGTTCCCAGGCGAATGCGTACCGCAGCCAGATTAATGGGAGGCGTCATACCCGCTGGTCTCCTGATAGCGATCAAAAACCAGATTCAGATCGAGCAGCGTAAACCAGGTTTCCGCCACGTTCACGACCCCAACCGCAATGGTTTGTAGCGCCGGAGGCAGTGAATCCCCCGGCAAGTGAATCTGGCTTTCGACAACATCCAGCACATCAATAAGCTTGTCGATCAGAATACCGCTTTGCATTTTCTCTGAGCAGCCAATCAGAATCGTGCGTTTACCTGCCGCGTTAGCCGCAGGTTTGTCGATCAGGCTGTCCAGTCTCATCACCGACTCCACTCGCCCACGATAGTTGATGACACCTTCGAGCATCGGCGCACAGCAGGGAACCCAGGAAATAGGCCGTTCCGCAAGGATCTCTTTTATCTGTGCCCCGTAGAATGCAAAGTTATTACCCGCCAGTTGAAATAGCACCAGCGTACGCTGCGGCTCATCAACGCTTTCACACTCCGGTTTTTCACCATGATTCAGCGCGAGAATTTGTTCCAGCTGTTGGCTCATCTCTTCTCCTTTTACTCGGCAATGCGGAAGGTATTACGGCCATTCTGCTTCGCGGCATATAGCGCCTGATCGGCACGTTCACGTAGCGTTTCAAGCCTGTCGCCAAACTGCCACTGTGCGATACCCGCGCTGAAGGTACTGTGAAAACTGGCATCATTAACGGAAAATGCGACCTGCTCGTAATCCTTACGCAAGCGCTCAACCACCCGTGCAGCCTTCTCACTCGTAGTGTTAGGCATAATGATGACAAACTCCTCCCCGCCGTAGCGACCCACGATGTCGGTACTGCGTAAGCGATGGGAAAACAGCTGTGAAATGCCGACAATGACCTGGTCGCCAACCGCATGGCCGTAGGTATCGTTGATGCTTTTAAAGCGATCCAGATCGACCATTACCAGACAAAACGGGTGACCGCTGTAGTTCGACTCGGCAATCGCACTTTTGAGAAAATGTGTGGTTGTCGAGTGGTTGTATAACCCACTCAGGCTGTCCTGCGACATGCGGGCGCGTAGGGTTCGCATTCTTTCCGCCCGGATCGAGACGGCACGGATAAGCTCTTCTGGATTCGCCTGCTTAAGAATAAAATCCTCAGCGCCGATGCTCATCGCACCAAGCTGCTCACTCTTGTTCGTCTCGCTGGAGAGATAGGCGATAGGCAGGCCAATATGCTGCGGGATTTGGCGGATAAGCTTAGTCAGCTCCGCCCCGCTAAATTCCGGCATGTGGTAATCCATCAGCACCAGATCGATGGGGTGGGCATTCAGCACATGCAGTAAATACTGTGGTTTTTCCAGTACATGCACTTCCATTCCGGCGATACGCAGCATTTCCGCGTTGTATTGCGCCACCGCCGGCTCGTCATCGATCAGCAGCACCTGATAGGGTTTTTTCAGCGACGGCTGGGTTAAGCGATGCAGTTCCTGTACTAAATCCGTAATCGAGGCTGGTTTGACGTAGTAGCCATCACACCCGGATTTAATGGCGTTGATCCGCGCTTTAAAATCGCTGTGGCAGGAGAGAAACAGTACCGGGAAAGCGGTGCCGACTTTCTGCTTGAGGTCCGACATTGTCAGCGGGCCACCGTAGGCGTTATCCGGAAAGCTGACATCCATAATCACCACCGAAGGCGGCTGTGAAAGCACCGCCTGGGTAAAATCCTGCGTGTTAGCAAACACATGGCAGGTAAAACCGAAACAGCGTAGTTGCGTGGCGAGCAACTCAACCTGGTCAATGTCATCATCGCACAGGTAGATTGGCTTATCGGCCCGACGAGCGTATCCCTCTTCTGCGCGCGGGGAAGAGATCGGTAATTTGAAGTCCGTATCGCTGATACGGTGTTCAAGATTCAACTGCTCCTGGGTCAGGGTATACAGCCACCGGATAATGCGCCGCATTTCATCGTAATGAATCTTACTTTGATCCACTTCCAGCTCCGCGAGCAAACTCTCCCCTTCTGCGGCTGCGTTCGCCAGAGGCGTAAAACCAAAAGAACCGGCAGACCCGTGAATGCTGTGCAGCAGTATGTGCAGTTGTTTACGGCAAGACTCGCTGGGCTCTGCAACCAGTTGAACGAGTAATCTTTCCGACTGGGCCAACATGTCGGGGATGCGGCGTAAAAATCCCTGTCGCAGACGCGCTATTTTTTCCTGCGCGGCAGCCATCGCTAAGTGCTTATTTTCTTGTTTCATCGTACGTGTAGGCTTATTCAGTAACCGCAGATGGTTGCAGTAGCGCATTCACTGCAGCCCCCAGATTTTCCGCCAGGTTCTCATCTTTTTTCACCCAACGGTCGTACGGAACGTCGCTGCCCGTGACCTCATTTGCGCTCAGCAAAATGAAGGGCTTAGACCACTCCTGTGCGCGTAATAGCGCCAGTAAATCTAAACCGCTAATCTCCGGCATCTGCAGATCGCTGATCACCAGGTCGATATTGTTATCCGAGTCCAGGCACGCTAAGGCGGAGATGGCACTTTCCACGATCACCACATCGTAGCCATCCATTTCTAAAAAAACGGATGCCAGTTCAGCTGCAAAAAGATCATCATCAACTAATAAAATTCGCATCTTCTCTCTCGATTTTGCGCTATCAGCACAAAAGCATTTTTAATGTTTTAATCAGGCTGTCCTGCTCGAAGTCGCCTTTGGCAATATAAGCATCCGCCCCCACCTGAATGCCACGTCGCCGGTCTTCTTCCTTCGCGCGGGAGGTCACGATGATAATGGGCGTGTGCTGATAGTTTTTCTCTCCACGCAGCGATTTGGTGAAGGTGAAACCATCCATAAACGGCATTTCGACATCCGTCAGCACAGCATCAAACTGGGTCAATTTTGCTTTTTGTAGACCCGATAACCCATCTTCTGCCAGCGTGACCTGATAGCCATGCGCTTCCAGCACGTTCTTTTCAATCTCGCGGGTATTGAGTGAGTCATCGACCACCAGCACGTGCCAGGCATCTTGCGCGACACTGACTGGCTGCACAGGAGTGCTGGTTTGCCGTGATTGTTGCGCCATCGCCATCAGCGCCGGGACCTGCAGAATACTGACCAGTTGGTTATCAGGGGTCTGTACCATCCCGGACACCAGCGATTGCTGCTGCATATGCTTCGGCAACGGCTTGATCATCATCTTGCGTTCATCGAGCAGCTTATCAACGCGTAGTGCCATTTTGCTGTACTGGTTCTGCACCACGATTAATCGTTGCCCTGCCGGTGGGGCACTGCTTTGACGATCGTGAATACCTAGCAGAGCACCGGCACAAATCACCGGAATAAACTCGTTATGCAAAATGATGGCGGGTCGCCCGGCAATGTCGTTAATCCCTTCGGGGGTGCATTCCACCACCTCAACCACATACTGAGCGGCCAGTCCGAACAGGTGGCCCTGTTCTTCAAATTGCAGGATACGCATCATTGCCAGCGAAACGGGCAGACGCAGGCTAAAGCACGTCCCGACCCCCTGCCGGCTATGTACCTGCAAATCCCCCTGCAGGTCGGTGACCACCGTTTTGCGCACCACATCAAGGCCTACGCCACGCCCGGAAAGCTCTGAGACAATTTTGCTGGTGGAAAAACCGGGATGGAAAATCAGCTCATTACACTCTTGTTCAGAGAGCTGTCCGGCCATTGATGCCGGAACCAAACCTTTGCTGACCGCTTTTGCGCTGATCGCCTCATAGTTCAGGCCGCGCCCGTCATCTTCGACGCGCAGTAGTATTCCGCTTCCATCCTGTTGCGTACTGATGGTGATGGTGCCGCGCGTCGATTTTCCCAGCGCCAGCCGCTCATCAATTTCACCAATACCGTGATCGACCGCGTTACGCAGCAAGTGCGTCAGCGGCTCCGATAACCGGTCAATAAGCTGTCGGTCGATTTCCACTTCGCCCCCTACAAAGCGGCAAACGACCTGTTTGTTCAGCGTGGAGGCCAGTTCGCTGACCTGCAGTGAAATCGGCTCAAATAGGGTGGACAGCGGCAGCATACGGATCCGCGCCGCCACGTCGTACAGTTCATACATCTGCAAATGTTGAACCTGAACGCTCTCTTTCAGTTGAGCGCTGAAATCATGGATCTGCTGACGCAACTGTTCTGCGCTAAGCCCTAACAACCGGGGCACCAGTTGGCTCAGGTTTTGTATCTGCTGTTCCAGGCGATCATGGCCTGCAAGCACTTCCCCGAGAATGTCGATCAGGTCGTCAAGTTTATTCAGCTTTACCCGTACTGAATCAGCCTGTTTTATACCTGAATCCACAGCGATCGTCGGCACGGGTGCCGGAGTCGCTGTCGGAGGAAGCGGTTTTTCCGCAGGTCCCGCCGCCTCGACAACCAATGTGACAGCCTCCCCGCGGCTGGCGCTGGCAAGGCGTTCACATAAACTCGCATCTGCCGGGGGGAGTTGATTATCTCCGTCACTGACAAAAAGCTGGGTGAGTTGACCGGAAAGATACTCCACGGACTCATGGATCAGATTGCCAAGCGCCCTGTCAGGCGTCAGTTTCTTATCCCGCAGTTCGCTAAGAACGTCCTCGAGGTGGTGCGTGACATCAGCAATGCTTTGCAGTTTCAGCATCCTCGCGCCCCCCTTCAGCGTATGCGCGGCCCGAAACATTTCCCCAATCCATGCGTCAGTATGTTCATCAGCGGAGAGCAAAAACGCGCCCTCGCTGATCGTCTGCAAATGACCTCTCCCTTCATCAATAAAACGCAGAACGAATTTTTTCAGATCGATAGCCATAATCGTTCTTTTTACCCGTTTTGATGGGCGAATTGCGCCAGTTGATGTTCACAAAGAAAACGAAACGTATTTCCAGGAAATACCATGGGCAAACGCAGACGACAAACCGTTGAAGGATTGTTCATTTCGTCGTTAAGTAATTGCATCACCACGCGATATGTACGCTGAGCGGGCTGGCGAAGCTCGCTTTGCCGATACATTTCAGCCAGATAATAGTGTGCAGGCCAGTAGCCAGGTTCCTGATAGACCACCTGTTTAAACCAGGCGATGGCCTGTTGCGTTTGGTGTTGCCACATCATCGCCAGACCGAGCAGCATTTTTGCTTCTGCCGACCATTCATCCTGCGCGAGGATCTTTTGCGCATTTCCGGCCGTCTGGGAAAACTCTCGTTGCTCCAGTGCAATCACGCCCTGAATCAGCAGCGCGTCCTGGTTACGGGGATCGTTGCGTAATACGCAGGCAATACACGCTTCAGCTTCGGAAAAACACTTCTCATCAAGGCAGGCACGGGCCTTTTTCAACCAGTCATCACATTGCTGCGCCGTGGGTGCGGGAGGTTCACACACCACGGGGGCGCTAGGAAGCGGAACGCGTACCGCGACGCGGGGCACCGGAGCGACTTTAGGGGCTTCTCGATAATGGCAGAAATAAAAAATGCCCTCTTCTTGCTCAAGCTTCAGAATATCGAAATTGTTGGCCAGCGTTTCCGCGTTGCCAAAGAACAAGGCTCCCTGCGGCTGCAGCATCTTAAGCAGGTTGCCATGCAGTTCGCGGCGTGTCGGCGTATCGAAATAGATAGACACGTTACGCAGCAAAATAATGTCAACTTCAGGCAGTAACTGCTCTTTGATAATGTTGGTGCGATGAAATGAGACTTTCTCGCGGATTTCATCATGTAGACGGAACAGATTCCCCGTCCGGGTAAAATAGCGCTGCTGAATCAGCGGATCGACACCACGAAACGAGTAGCTGGAATAACAGGCATTTCTGGCTTTTGCCAGAATCACCGGGTCAATATCACAACCGTAGATTTCAACCTGCTGCGCCATCCCGTTCTGGTACTTTTCATGCAGCTTGATTGCCAGCGAGTAGGCCTCTTCACCGGATGAACATCCCGCGCTCAGAATACGCACCGGGCCGCTACGCTGTTGCAGAAGGCGGGGCACCCATTTGTCGCAGATGAGATCCAGCGTGTCGCTTTCACGAAAAAAATACGTTTCGTTAATTGTAATCAGCGTAACAAAGCTATCAAACTCATCCTGAGAGATGCGCAGCCGTTCATAGTATTCATAGTAATTGCTGATTCCCAGCTCGGCCATACGTCGACTCAGCGCCGATTCCAGCAACGCTTCCATCGCATTATCAAAGTGCAAACCCACCCGGTCTTTGATCAACCGGGCATAATCGGGGAGATTGGGTATCATGGCAATTTACTCTCAACATGCCCGTGAAAAGCCATCGAAAGCAGAACCTTCGCAAGGTCATCCAACGGGATTGTGCGATGGATAAGCTGTTTGTCGATTGCGTTCTTATTCATACCGAAAACAACAGAGCTTTCTTCATCCTGCGCCAGCGTCCTTCCTCCCCGCCGGAAAATCAGTTCAATACCACGACAGCCATCGCTGCCCATTCCCGTCATAATCAGCCCAACGGCTTTTTCACGAAAAACCTCAGCAACCGACTCCAGCAGCAGATTACAGCTGGGGTGATACACATCACTTTCCTGTCTCGGGATCGCGGCCAGCCGTTGGTTTGTTTTGACGATCAGATGCTGTTCAGGCGGCAGTATGTACACATACCCTGCTTCCACACGATCGTCTTCCTGCGCCAGTCGAACCTTCAGTTCAGTCACGCTGTCCAGCCAGTGCACCATGTTTTTGGCAAAACCGTCGGCAATGTGTTGTGCAATCAACACCGGGCACGGGAACGTACCGGGCAACGCCTGCAATAGCCTGCTCAGCGCCTGTGGCCCGCCGGTAGAACAGGCTATCGCCAGCACAAAAGGCCAGTCCTCTGGTGTCTTTTCGGCATCCATTGCCGGGTGAGTTCCCGGCACGCGTTGCTCTGTGGGATAGCGTAATCCCTTGATATGACGAATCACTTTTACACCAACCAGCAATTCTACTTTGCGATGCAGCACTTCACTCGACAACGGAGCGCCACTGCTGTGGTGCAATACCGCCAGCGCACCGCGGGAAATGAAATCATCATCCCACTGGTTTTCAGGGAAATAGCGCAGAACGAGAATTGGGATGGCACTGGTCGCCATAATGGTTTCAACGATCTCAACGTTATCTGCCGTCGACGTATCCAGCGTCAGGATCAACAGGTCAGGCATCAACTGTTGTAACAGTCGAATCGCCTGCCTGCGGTGGGCTGCTTGCCCCACAACCCTTATATGCGAGTGCTCCTCCAGTTTTCTGACCAGCTCGTTGCGCGACACGCTGCCCAGATCGTGGATCAGCACCCGAATGTTGCCGCTATTCATGTCAGGCATCCATATCCGTCAAAGTAAATGACGTCGAAGCCTCTTTCAGCGCTTTCGACAGCTGCGTCATATCCTGACTCACGATCAAAATGTCTTTGATGGATTGCGACGTGTAATTACTGGCGACAACAATTTCACGAAGCGCCATAACCACTTGATTACTCGCCGTTTTCTGCTGTTGAGTTGACAAAGAGATTTGCAGCGCCGCCGTGGACGTTTGCTCCGCGGTGACAACAATGTCGTTCAGATGCTCGGCGCTCACTTTACAGGCCCTGGCGCCCGCTTTGATGCTCTCCCCGCCTTTTTCCGCATTCAGCACCAGACGATTGATGGCGTTTTGGATCTCGCTGATCTTGTTCTCGATCTCAACCGTTGATTCCGTCACGGAATCGGCCAGACGACGGATCTCCGCCGCCACGACCGAGAAGCGTTTCCCGGCTTCTCCGGCACTGGCCGCTTCCAGCGCTGCGTTAAAGGCAATCAATTTGGTTTGATCGGCAACACTGTTAATGATCACCATCACGCGGCTGATTTCCGTCGACTTATTGCCCAGCATCATAATTTCACGCATGTTTTGCTGGTTATCGGTATCAATATCCGTCATACGCATCAGCAATTGCGACATCGACTCAGAGCCTTTATTGCAATCTTCGAGCGTCTGGTTGGCAATATCCACAACCGCCCGCGAGTGCTCCGCGATCTGTGTGGAAGAGGCGGACAACTCCTCCATAGTTGAGGTGATTTCCGCAACCGATGATGAGGTTTCTACGCTGGTAGATGCCTGACCATCGACCGCTTCCGTAATATGCATCGACGCCTGATGTACCGAGTTGGCGTGAGAAACCATATCCCCCACCAGTGAGTGCAAACGCTGGCGCATCTTCTCTACCGCGCCAAGTAGCTCGCCAATCTCATCATGATGGTCGATTGGAACCTCTACCGTTAAGTCACCTTCAGCAATGGTCTGCGCAATACCCAGTACGCGGTTTAGACGGCGTGAAATCAGGAAGCGGCTGGCCACCGCAATCAGCAGTAAAATGACGGGCAGCAGGAAGGCGGTGAACAGCAGCAGGCCATTACGGACCAGGTTGCTGCTCCTGGCGACATCATCAACATTGCTGGTTGTCGAGATAACCCAATTGATCCCGTCAACATATTCATAGACGGCGACTTTCGTTTTGGGCGCAGTGCCATAGCCACTCACCCAATCGTAGTAGGTAATACCGTTTTTATGCTCGAGGATATCGGCAAACAGCTTGTATCCATTGGCATCGGTGATATTGATCGCCTGCTGATTACTGAGCGACGGGTGCACCAGCATACGCCCAGGTTCAAATCCGGCATCCAGTACATACGCGTAGCCATCTTTCCCAATACGCACATTCAGCAAGCGCTGAATGATCGGTTGCAGACTCTGCTTAACATCGAAACCTACCGCAACGGCTCCAACCACCTGACCATACTTATCGGCAATCGGCTCGTAGTGGCTAATAAACTGTTTTCCAAACAGCGTGACCACACCAGAAAACGGTTTGTTTTTCAGAAGAAGCGGCAATGCCGGATTATCACGGCCCAATGCCGTTGCCGTCGCCGTGTTGCCAGAGTTTGCTAACAGCGTACTGCTGACGCGAACAAACTGCTCGCCTTCCAGTACAAAAGTACTGGCAAATACGCTGGTTAATTCGGTGAAATGCGAGTTGGTCGTTGGGCTACTTAGAACCGCTTTTAATTCAGCTGCATCCATAGAATGCAGTGGTTTACTGGCAACATTCTGATAGTTGTTAATATAAACATTGCTGTAATGTTCCGCGTCCCGGGTCACCCTCTGGAATTCATTAGAGATGCTGTTATGGAAAATACGCGTATTGGTCTTGATCATTTCCAGCGCATTGGCTTGCAGCTCTTTCGACAGATAAGACGACAATATAAACGAAGCACCAATCAGCAACGTCGCAATGCAGATAACCAGAATCATACCGAGCTTCATTGCCACGCCGGGATGGATATTGTGTAGCCAGGATATTATTCGTGCACCGGACCCCTCAGAGGACGCCACAGCCGACCGTTCTTTCACTTTAATAACATCACTCATGATTTTTGTTCTCTACCTGAGAAGAAATTACGCTTGTTGGTCATAATTAAATTTGCACACGCTATTCCAGCATGAGCAGCGGCGTTGGCTTACCTATGTGATACCCTTGCAACCACCCCACCCCCATTTGCTCAAGGCACGCCTGAATGCTGGCGTTCTCAACAAACTCGGCGACAACCTGCATATTTTTCATTGCAGCGACGCGACAGAATGATTCAACGATGTAGTAGCTGATTTCACTTTCCGTGATCCGGCGAATAAAAGATCCATCGATTTTCAAAATGTCCGCTTCGATGTTCATCAAACGCGCATAGCTCGCAAACCCGGTACCAAAATCATCAATTGCAACCCGGCACCCCAGTTGACGAATTAAATGCAGCGCTTCTACAGTTTGTTCTTTGTCCGACAGCGTATCCGCCTCGGTTATTTCAAAAATAACGCGCTGCGGATCCACACCGTAATCCTGCAATAGCTGGGTGATCTTCGAGACAATATTTGAGCGACACACCGTGACAGGAGTCAGGTTAATGGAGAAGCATCGTTGGGGGCGATCGGACATCGCTTTGAAGGTATTTTCGATTACCCATAAATCAATATCCGGAGCTAACCCCGCTTCATGCGCCACTGGCAGGAAACTGTTTGGAGGAATAAATTCGCCTTTATCATTGAGCATCCGGATCAGGATTTCATGATAAAGCGCCTCCCCCCGGGTACTGACGATCGGCTGGGCCATCAGTACAAACGCATTGTTATCCAGCGCGTTTTGCAGCGCGGTACGAATATCTGTTTTATCGGCAATATGGTCACCAAGGATCCGGCTATGCTGGGCTTCAAGGTTTTCGGGTCTGCCGTTGGTTAGCGACAAACCCGCAACCATGGCAAGCTTGCCAACCAGTTGATAGATATCATCGCTGATATCGTTAATCAGGCAGTAGCCCAGACCAGTGCGAAAACCCAACCGCTGGTTATTGTGAAAGAGGCGAAAACCGTTAGCGGCATGGTACAAATCGCATAGCCGCTCATAGGAACCATCTTCAAGGCGGATCAGCAGATCATAACCTGCGTGGTAATAGACTTTCTCGCTTTCAACCAAATACCGCTGGAGATGATCGGCCAGAATCTTTTGATAGTGCGCGCGAAAATGAAAACCATAGCGGCGAGAAAAAAGCTCCAGCTCGGGGATCTGAATCAGACAGACTGTCGCGTTCTTCGTCGTAAACAGCTCGGTCTTCAGCGCACGTAAATTTGCCATCCCCGTCATGGGATCGGTCAACCCCAACAGCAACGCCTGGTTAAACCGCTGCCGGGTAAATTTGGCCAATGCCCCCATAATCACGATAGTCAGTGAAAAGACAAAGATCAGCGTAGAAACCAGCGCCTGATGCAGCATGAAGTTAACATCGTTGGCGATGTAACTTTCGTTATGTTTACCCAGGATAATCAGGACCACAGCCCATACGGGCATGGTGAACATATGGCCAATTTTTATCGCGCCCCACAGCATGAGCGGGAACAGAAGAATCAGACTATAGAACGAGAAAAAGATGTTTGGGTTAGGCGGCGACGTTAAACAAAACATCAGGCCCAGCAGCAACACGCACCAGGCAACCACGCCGTATGAACTCACATTACCTTTGCACTGCCCGACGACCGACTTAGCAAACGTAAACAAGTAAGACGGGCGGCGAGTGATACGGAATATCTTGTAGAAGAACGGGATCCCGGTCAGGCAACCGTTGACGATCCCTTGAACACGCACCAGCATTTCCAGACTCATCACCGGGTAATTGGCGACATCGGGGCGGTAAGCGTGGATCACGAATACAGCGAAGAGCTTGCCGAATACTAAGTACAGCAGAATGTTGTAACCACACAGCCAGACAATACGATTGAGGCTAATTTTGACCCGGCCAAAGCTACTTGAGCTGCGTCTGCCCGTCACTTTCCGGTATATCGCATAGCTTAAGGTCGATGCCAGAATCAGGCACAGCGCATCCAGGTGTTCATTTTGCGGACCGAGAGCAAACATAAGAACAAGAAACAGGAGAAACCCTGGCAGAACCCGGAAACCAAACAGGACAAGTGCGCCCGAAAAAACGGCCAGCTTAAGATCGTAAACTGTTAAAATATTATTATTGAAAATACAGTGTCCGTTAAGATATTGTGCCAACGGATAAAAAAGACTGGGTAAAAAAAGAGGCAGGCACCATTCTCGAATGCTTTTCGCAGTGATTGTATTTATTATCGCGTCCAAAACAATTTATCCGCTACACACTATACCAATAGGACTTTAATCCAGACTCTAATGTCGCAAACAGTTCCTTTTGGGTCAGCCGATTAACCGTAGCAAAATTGTCAACATTGACCGCGCACTGAGAACATAAAGTAATGATCTATGAGGAAGCGCGTATTTTATTCACATCAAGTCAGGAAATAAACACCCGCATATAGATAAAAATGGACATTTTGCAGATAAAAAGACAACTTCTTGCGTCAAGATAAAAACAACAACCATCTGATCTACAACACAAAAACAAACATCCATGATAATTACTCTACGAATCTTACGGAAGGCAAAAACACATTCTCCGGCACCGTTAATGTCAACTTTAATACAATGTAAAAATGATAATGAAAAATGTATTTTAGTGTACAAATTTACCTATTGACGAAAAGAACAGCATTATTTATATTCGCATACCGTTATTTTTGTCATTACTCACCGTTGTTCAATGTTAGTTATTTGTTACGCTTGGCGTTTCAAATTTGTCATCTAATACTATTCCATTAAGTAATAGCAGAAATTCAATTCAGCATTAGCACTATCTTTTCAGGAATTAACAAAATCTGTGGCAACGTCTCGGTTTTCCCTTAGCGCTATAAAGGGGTGGCAACATTCGATCACCGGCAAAATAACGCAATTTTTGCTGGCGGGCATCGTTATTGCTTTTGGCGCTGGCGCCTTTACCAGCTGGAGCCTGATAGACAACTTCTCCTGGCAGCAGTGGGTTCAGCGGGCGGAAGCAAATGCACAGATCATGACCTACATCATCAGAAGCGTGTATACCAACGTGTCGGTTGAAACCAGCGATTCAGGGCAAATCTCCCGTATCGTCTCCGACCGACAAATTGGCGATACCGACTCCATTCTGCAAACCGGCTATAACCCGGTAGACGTCCTGGCGCTGGCTTCGGTGCAAACACACAGCCCTACCTGGCTGTTTCTTTACACGCCGGAGAAAGGCTACGTCGGCATCAACAATAAATCGGAAGATGGCGAAGGCATTATCTCCTTCTCCGGACACCTGCCGCGTGACGTGCTGGCCAATTACTACATCGGTTTCGCCCAGATTAATGGTGAAGAGTGCTTTATTAGCGCAGTCCCTATTTTGACGCCATCTGGCGAAATCCTCGGTAGCCTGATAAGCAGCATTGGTAAAAAGAGCGACCTGTACGCAGCCTACGATGCGATGCTGAAAAAGAGCTGCATCATCTTTGTTCTCATTTTGCTGGTGACGTTGGCGCTGGGTACCTTGTTCATGCGCCGGTTATTCCGCCCGGTTCCGTTACTGATTAATTCGATTACCCGCATTGCCCATGAAGAAACCGACTGCATAACGCCCTACCTTGACCAGGACGATGAGATTGGCCATCTGGCCGGTGCGATTGAAAAACTGCGTGTGGCAATGAAAGAACGCGGCTATCTGCAACGCATGCATGAGATGTCGCAAAAGATGGAGCATATGGCCCATCATGATTCGCTGACCGGATTACCTAACCGCGTTTCGTTTGGTCTTGAGCTGGATAAACGCGTCAGCGAAATCCATCAGGAAGAAAAGCAGTTCAACCTGCTGCTCATCGACCTCGATAACTTTAAACCGGTCAATGACACTTTCGGTCATAAAGCAGGCGATGAAGTGTTAATCAGCGTGGCCCAGCGTCTGCAATTGCTACTGGGACCTAACGATATGGCAGCGCGACTGGGCGGTGATGAATTTGCGATCCTGCAACAGGTCAGCGAGAACGCCGTCAAAGAAGCAAACCGCCTGTCGAAACGTATCATTCGGGCATTGAGCACCCCCTTCACCTGGAGCACTCACACATTCTCCATTAGCTGCAGCATCGGGATTACAACAGCCCCCTGGCAGGGCAATAACACCTCCACATTGATGATCAATGCCGACCTTGCCATGTATGCCTCCAAACATCATGGCCGCGGTTGCTTCCATTTCTTCGAAGACGGCATGGTGATGACGCAGACCCACGGTCTGTTCATTAACCAGGAGATCATCGACGGTATTGATAACGAGGAGTTCGAACTTCACTACCAGCCGATTATGAATCTGCATGATGAAACGGTTTATGGCTATGAATCGCTGATCCGCTGGAACCATCCGACCAAAGGCCTGATTTACCCTGATTATTTTATCAATATTGCCGAAAGCTCCGGCCTAATTGTCCGTTTAGGTGAGTGGATTATTCGCCAGTCCTGCGAATCCGCAGCCAAATGGCCGGAACACATCCGGGTTGCCGTCAACATCTCGGCCTATCAGCTACACAGCCCCGGCCTGGTTGACGTGATTAAAGATGCATTACGTAACAGCCAACTGTCAGCAGAACGCCTGGAAATAGAGATCACTGAATCGGAGAAACTGGATAAGGCGATTGCCTTGCCCGTACTGCAAGAGATCCGTTCTCTGGGCATCGAAATCGCCATGGACGATTTAGGAACCGGATACGCGGCGCTGGATTATTTACTGATCTACCCTTTCACCCGCATTAAGATCGCACGCTCGCTGGTCGAGAAGCTGAAGCAAGATAATGCCAGCCAGTATTTGATCGTAATGCTTATCCAGTTCGCTCATAAATACAATATGTCGGTTACTGCAGAAGGGGTGGAAACCGAATATCAGCGGGACATTCTGCGCGATATTGAGTGCCAGCATGTTCAGGGATATTTCTTCAGCTATCCACTCCGCGAGCATGACGTGTTGTCCTCCTTTAGCGAAGCGCTTTTTGCAGAGGAGGCGTGCAATGTCTGACTTCTTGCGCATCACAACACGCGTATTGCTGGTCTTTTCTTTGCTGATCGCCTTTTGCACACGTTGCACGGCCGCATCTCCCCCGTCGTTACATGCGCTGGAGAAGATTGCCAGTACACAAACCATCATCCTTGGCTATCAGGATGATGCGTTTCCCTTCTCCTGGCAGAACGGTAATGACCCCGCAGGCTATTCTATTGATATTTGCAAAAATATTGTCAGCGCGCTCAAAACAAAACTACAGCTTAAAAAGCTAAACATTGAATGGGTGAAGACCAATTCGGCATCACAGTTTGTACTGATGAAAAATCATATGGCAGACATCATGTGTATACCTGCCTTTTATTCGAAAAGCCGCCACAGCATTAGCGAATTCTCACTGCCTTTTTACTTTTCCAGCACCCGCTATGTCATGCGTAAAAATGACAGCATTAACCATTTGGGCGAACTATCCGGGCATAGCGTGCTGGTAAAAAGCGGCACAATTTATGTGGAGCAATTGCAAAAAATCAATACCGCTAATGCCCTTGATATCAACATTCAACTTGATACGAATAATGTTGCCGCCTTCAATGAACTCAAGAATGGCGAATATTCGGCCCTGATCTCCAGCACGGTATTATTGAAAGGGATGATTGCTCAGGCCACCAATCCCGAAGATTATGCACTGTCAAAAATTGCCCTCAGTGCCCCACTTCCGGCCGGGCTGTTGCTCCCTTTACACGATAAAGAATTTAAAGAATTTGTTGATAGTGCGCTCTCGTCACTCATGACCAGCAAAGAGTTTACCGCGCTGTACACTAAATGGTTTCAGTCTCCGATACCGCCAGGCGCCATTAATTTAAACATTCCCATGTCAGATAACCTGAAAGCACTCACCGCAGCTAAGAAGAAGATCAGTTTTGATTATGAAAAATATAATTAATCATGAAATGACAAGGATAACGCGCGCGATGCATTGGCTGATCTTGCTGGTTGGCGTCGCGACATCCCCTGCACTGATAGCGCAGCAAAACGCCGCTACGCTTGACCATATCCAGTACAGCAGCGTGTTAAACATCGGCTATCGTCAACTACCGCCGTTCTCTTTCACCGATAAAAGTGGCAAAGTCACGGGTTACACCGTAGCGCTGTGCAACATCATTGCCGATAAACTACGCCTGTATCTGAAGCTCAACAGCTTAACCGTTCACTATATTCCCGTGAACTTTGCGGACCGTTTCTCCGCATTGAACACCCGCAAAATAGATATGGATTGTGGCGTTAATGCTAACGCGCCGGAACGGACCTCCAGCGTTTCATTTTCTATTGACTATTACATCGCCAAAATGCGCATTATCTCGTTGCGCAAAAACAATATTGACGCACTTGAGGATTTAAAAGGACGGACAGTGAGCCTGACTGGAAGCTCAAAAGATCTGCTGGAATTTAATAAAGTCAACAGAGAGAAGCATCTCAATATCTCAACGATTACCACCACCACCATCAACGGTGCGTTCGAGAAAATGGCACATAATGAATCCACCGCATTATTCCTCGATGATGTTCTGTCCTGGCCGCTGATCAACCACGATGAACAACCCGAACAATTTAGCGTGTCGTCTGAGACCATCGGCAGTGATATGCACTATGCCATTATGATGCGCAAGAACGATCCGCAGTTTGTGACCTTTGTTAACAGTACGCTGAAAAATATTTTTGCCTCACCGCTTGATGCACAGCTGCGTAAAAAATGGCTGATGCCTGATTCCTGCAAAAATATAAATCATCAACCCGCCGTCCATTGCCAGCATAGCAATTGAACATTTTCCGTTCGTGTACGCTTCAGCGAATCATTCGCTTCTGGCAGATATCTGGCGCACTGCTGCTGGTACTCACCGTCAACTCACTGCGTGCGGCCTGGGACTTTGCCACTATTCAGCAGAAATCCGATGCGCTGTATGGTCCTGCCCACGCAGACGCACAACAGCGAATCAATGCCTGGCAGCAGTTGCTGATCACACTACGAAATGCAGACGAACAAACACAATTACGCGCCGTAAACCTGTTTTTCAACACGCAATTACATTACGCCGAAGACAGCGAGGTCTGGCACAGCGTGGACTACTGGGCAACGCCGGTAGAGTCTTTGCGCAAAGGTGAGGCCGATTGTGAAGATTACGCAATCGCCAAATATTTTACGCTCCGGCAGTTGGGAGTCCCCGAAGAGAAGCTGCGCATCACCTACGTTAAAGCCCTGAGCTATAACCGGGCGCACATGGTATTGACCTGGTATGCCGCGCCGGACGCAGTCCCGCTGGTACTCGACAGCCTGACGAACAGCCTTTCACCGGCCACGCAGCGTACCGATTTATTACCCGTGTACTCCTTTAACAACAGTGGTCTCTGGCTCCCGGGCACACAGAACAATAAACGCGTTGGCGACAGCAAGAGACTTTCTCGCTGGCAGCAAGTTTTCACAAAAATGCGGGAAGAGGGCTTCCCGATGGATAAATAGGAATCGCCTGTGTCTCTTTTCAAACAGTTACTCCTGGCAATCTCTCTCTTTATGCTGGTGGTATTCAGCGGCAATTTTATTGTGACGCTGGAAAGCTCCCGCGATCAGTCCAACAATCAGCTCCTT
Organism: Citrobacter sp. Igbk 17; assembly: GCF_028069775.1. Taxonomy (NCBI): domain Bacteria; kingdom Pseudomonadati; phylum Pseudomonadota; class Gammaproteobacteria; order Enterobacterales; family Enterobacteriaceae; genus Citrobacter; species Citrobacter sp. Igbk 17. Next base: position 77,454 of record NZ_JANEWI010000019.1, read on the forward strand.
TCGCATGCTCAGGATGCGGCAACAGCGTTAGGGGTTTCGCTGACCCCCAATGTCAACGATCCGGCGATGATTGAGCTAATGGTCAGCTCCATTTTCGATAGCGGTTACTACAAAAAAATCCGCATTGTCGATCTGAAGAACGGCAAAATCATCCTTGAGCGGAGTGCGGCAGCATCGATCCCCAATGTACCCGCCTGGTTTGTTGAGCTGGTAGATGTCACGGCGCAAACCGGCGAAGCGACAATCATGCGTGGCTGGCAGCAGGCGGCACGTGTTGAAGTCACCAGTGATCCTATCTTTGCTGTGCAACGCCTGTGGGACAATACGTTAGGTAATCTGTTATGGATGCTGTCCTGTAGCCTCATTTGCCTGGGGGCTGGTGTTTTGCTGCTGCGCAAACTGCTGCAACCGCTCAATTACCTGGCGAAACAGTCAGAAGCTATTACCCGCCGTGAGTTTCTGACCCTGTCAGAACTCCCCAAAACACCGGAGTTGCGTCGTGTTATCGGGGCGATGAATCTGATGGCAACCAAACTCAAGTCATTATTTGAAGAGCAGGCCATCTACAGTGAACGTTTGCACAACGAAGCCTATCTCGACAGCCAGACCGGAATCGCTAACCGCCGGGCATTCGATATGCAGCTTCAGGCACGCCTGAGCGATGCTGACACTGCGCCTGGGTATCTGATGTTAATCCGCGTGCAGGACTTAGGTGGGCTAAACCAACGTTTTGGGGGGCCGCATACCGACAAATTGCTGCTCAATATCGCCAACCTGCTGACAGCGCAGAAAGAAAAATATGCGTCTCTCAACAGTACCGTCGCCCGTATTCGCGGGGGCGAGTTTGCTCTGCTCTGCCCCGGCGTCACGCACGGCGAAATGCTGGAACTGAGCAATTCACTTAGCCAAAAGCTCATGGCCTTTTATGCCACCGGGATGTCAGACCAACAGCCCGTCGCCTATACCAGCATGGTGCCATTCAGCGCCGGAGATAATGCACAGACATTGCTGATTCAGGCCGATCGTCTGTTGGTGGAAGTAGAAACACACACTGAGCATCAGGTCGTGCCCACCACCGACGTGGCGACGGCGACCGAAGATCAGCACCTGTGGTTTGTGCGTCTTGAACACGCGCTGGAAAATCAGCAATTCCAGTTGGTTTATCAGCCCGTTGTGGACTGCCAGCACCCGCACAACATTCTGCATTACAAAGTGCTGTCACGCATTGTTGATGAACAGGGCAACACCATTAACGCTGGTCGATTCCTGCCGTGGATCCACCGTTTTGGCTGGAGCCATCGTCTGGACCGGGTGATGCTGAAACTGACGTTAAATCAGCTGAAAACTGCGCCAGGAAAACTCGCTCTGAGCATTTCCGGCAGTTCCGTCGCCAGTGCAAACACGGTGGCGGACCTGTTGAATCCATTGAAATATTCACCACGATTAGCCAGTCAACTGATTCTGGAACTGGATGAAAATCAGTTGCCAGGGCCAAACCAAATGGCGGCGTTTGTGAAAGCCGTGAGCCAGCATCGCTGCTCGCTGGGTTTGCAGCACTTTGGCAGCCGCTTCGATATGATCGGTCATCTGTCCCAGTGGGGGCTTGCCTGGCTGAAAATCGACAGTAGCTACATTCGTAATATTGATCAGGAAAGCGATAAGCGGTTGTTTATTGAAGTGTTATACAACGCTACGCGCAGTATTGACCTGCCATTAATCGCTGAACGCGTTGAAACGCAGGGCGAGCTCAGGGTGTTGCAGGAATTAGGCATTGATGGCGCGATGGGGCAACTACTGGGTGAGCCCGCACCGTTGTCACAATTACACTAGCACTGTGTTTGCCGGATGGCGCTTCGCTTATCCGGCTTGCACGCTGACTGCCTGCCTACGCTAAAAAATACGGTCATCGCTACCCAGCAGTTGTTCTAACCCACCAAGCTCCTGGCGCGCGTTTGCGCGATTCATCAGTTTTACCTGTGCCATTGGCGGAAGATCGGTAATGGCAATGACCCCTTTACGGATCAGCAGGTAAATCAGGTCGTCCAGTACGCGCACCATTTCAAGGTCGCTCTTTTGCAGCATCGCCAGGAACTGTTGATTATCAAGTTCCGCGCTTTTGCTCCCCCCTTCTTTTTCAGGATGAGCGTTTGCATCTGGTGGAACAGAATTCATGTTGTAACCTTACATATTGCGTGATGCACTGCCCTGTTGGCACAGGGCAGTGAGCATCCGTTAGTGAGTGTGATTTTGGTCAGGTTTAGCGATCAGGTGATCCAGCGAATACGTCGTGGAATGTAAATCACCGCCAGGGTGACCCGACAGCGCGGTATCAATCCCATGCGCGACCTTCGCCGGGCTGGCAATCAGATGATGATCGTCGCCGCTGTGAATGTATTTCGCGATGTCCACACCTTCGTGCAGTTCACGCGCCAAATCGCTGAGATCAACGTTATCGAGAGCGCTCTTCGCTTTGTCTGTAACACCCTGCGCCGCATTCGTCCCATGTACCTTCGTAGAAGAGGCATAGGAGAGTGACAGCGCACTATCGTCAAACAAATCGTGCAAGGCATGCTGAACCGCCGCATGATGCCCCTTGTCCACCGCTTGACCTTTGATCGGCGTGGGATCGTCCATGATGACATTCAGCGTTTGCGCATAGTGTGCGGTATTGCCGTGGTTATCGTTCGCCTCAACCAGCACGTTCACACGGTTATGCCCGGCACGGAATGACGACGTATCCACCTCAAAGTCATAACGCAGTTCGTTATTCACCTGATGCAGCGTTGCATCATACAGATGACCGTTAACCAGCGCGTTGATGTGCTCGCCGTCATGTACATCGCCCGTTACGCTACCGGTGATATGCGTGACGGTATCCTGTGCTTCAGCGCGTGAAATATGGTTATCGCCGGCGATTTTATCGACCACGATGCTGGCATCGGCGTGAGTATCGAGGATCAGATTTTTGTGATCGCTCACATCTCGCGTATTGCCCGCCGCATCACGTAACGTCGTCTTCACCTGAACGTCGTTGTTGCCTTCGTTCAGATACGCATTCGATATCGCCGCCTGGTAACCCAGTGTATGGGTCGCAGGATCGGCAACTATCGTAGCAATGGTGTCATGGCCATTAACGCTGATCGTGACCGTTCCCCCCGCCTGCGCATCGCCCGTGACCGTCCCGCGAATCACGGTATCCGTTAGCGATTCTTTCTGATTCACAACGTTGTCGCCCGCGATACCATCGGTGAGGGTAATCGTGCCGTCAGCATGCGTATCCAGCACCACGTTTTTCTGATCGTGCACCTCTAACGTGTTGCCTGCACCATCGTGTAACGTCGTTTTCACCTCAACCTTATTGTCGCCCTCATTCAGGTACGTTCCCGGAACCGCAACCTGATAAACCGTCGAGGAGCCAGGCACTAACGTAGCCTTCATGTTGTTGCCATTGATACTGACATCAACGACATCGGTCGGGTGCGTGTCGCCGGAAACCGTAAATTTAATTACCGTGTCTGACTTCGATTCATTCAGGTTAACGACGTTGTCGCCTGCGATGTGGTCATTAATGGTAATGGCACCGTTGGCCTGCTCATCAACAGAATAGGTATGTGTCGATTTTGCGGTGAACGGGTTCCCCGGCGCGTCATGCCCGGCAAGCTCAACATCAATGACCTTGTGCGTATCACTACGCAGAACCGCCGAATCCACGTCAATCTGATAGCCCAGACCGCCGCTGCTCAGGGTGACAACGCTGCCACTATACTTGTGCCCATCGATGGTTAAGGTAACCGGATCCTGAGCCTTCGCATCGCCGCCGACATGGCCGGTGATGGTGACCGTTGGCCCTGACAGCTCCTGATGGTTGAGAACGTTGTCTGCCGTGACGCTGCCAATGTCGACGGTCCCTGAAGCCACGCGATCGATGGTGATCGTCTTATCGGTATCAATTTGCTGGCGGTTACCGGCATCATCATGGGCAACAACGTGGGCGGTAATATGCTGGTCATGAACCAAATCAACCGTGCTGGCTTCAACGTGGAACACCTTGTGGCCACCATTGTCGGTGACTTTCGCCGTCAGATCCTTGCCATTGACGGTGACGGTGACCAAATCGCCAATATCAACGTCGCCGGTCACAGAACCGGTGATAGTGGTGGTCGGCTTCCCGGCTTCAACGTTATTCAGCACGTCATCGTTGGACACGGTGTCCAGCACAATCGTCGCATCCACGTGATCATCAATGACCACGGTTTTGTCATACGTCGCAGTCTGGCTATTACCCGCCGCATCATGGCCCGTCACGCTGACGTGAATGGTCGGATCCGCATGAAGATCCGCGGTACTGACGAACGCTTTATATCCCAACTGCCCGTTCATATGCGGCAGTTCAATGACCGTAGCCTCAACCGGATTGCCATTAACGGTGATATAAACCTTATCGTTTTTGTGTACGTCACCATCCACGGTGCCACTGACTTCGACCGTACCGGCTTTTATCTCATCAGCATTGATCACATCATCGCCGCCCACGGTATTAACCGTTACCGCAGCCGTCGCGGTGGTATCAACAGAAAACGCTTTGGTGATACTGGTGTCCTGGACGTTGCCGTGATTATCGTGGCCAGTCACCGTAGCCTCGATGGAATGGTCAGCCACCAGATCTGATGTATTGATATCAACGGTGTAGTGCTTATTCGCATCAATCATCGCGGTATAAGTTTGACCGTTAACCTTCAGGGTCACGCTTTCCCCCTGGTGGACATCACCCGAAACAAAACCGCTCACCGCAATCGTAGGCAGCCCTGTTTCCTGTGCGTTCAGTACATTGTCGGCGGTAATATTATCGACCGTGACGCCCGCATCGGCTTTGAGATCGACGTCAACGTGCTTTGACGTCGAGCCCGTGCCGGTATTCCCGGCCGCATCGGTAGCGCTTACCGAGGCGGTAATGTCCGGGGTATTACGCAAATCGTTAATGCTGACTTCCTGCGACCAGGCCCATTGGCCGTGATCGGCCTGTACCACGGTGGTTAAGGTATTGCCATTCACCTGCAGCGTCACCACGCTGCCGTCATGAATACCTTCGCCGCTGACCGTACCGCTAATCGTTGTTTTACCGCTTTGCGCTTCTTTGCCATTGATAACGTCATCGCCGGCAACCGGGTCCATGGTGATATGGACCGGATTATCGGTATCGACCTGAATGGTTTTCGGCACGCTCGAGGTGTCGCTGCCCGCAGCGTTATTGACGGTAATGGATACGTCAAACGTCGGATGCGTCTTAAGCTCGGACGACGGAACATCCACCTGCCAGGCCAGTTCCCCCGGCAGCCCCGGGATCTCAAATACGTTACCTGTGTGAGGCTGATGATTGATGATGACGGTCACAACATCGCCAACGTGGGCATCACCGGTGACCAGACCGCGAATCGGCGTGGTCGGTTTTTGCGCTTCAGCGCCGTTGAGAACGTCATCGCCCGTTACCGGATCCACGGTAAGATGGACATGCGGTTTCTGAGGCTGCGTGGTACCCGTACCCGTTGTTGGTGGCGTGACCACTGGCGGCGTCGTGAACCCGTAAGGCGTATTGCCGATCACGGGTGTATAGTGCAACCACGGTAGATCGATAAATTTATGCTCTGTTGCTGTCGCCGTGTTGCCATGATTATCATGGGTGGTGATAGACACCAGAATATCGCCATTGTCTGCGAATTTATCGGAGCCAATATCCGCCTGATAGCCGAGTTGACCATCGGGAAGTGTAATGACTTGAGTGGTCAGGACAAATCCGTGTCCCACCGTTATGGTCACCGTATCACCTATAACCGCATCGGGAACGACATGTCCGGTTATGGCGATAAAGTCCGGCCTGCTGCCAGGAAGCAGGTTATTCGCAATAGGGTTACCTGGTGGTCGACCACTGGAGGCGGAATCAATAGTTATCCCGGCATCAGCAAGGGTGTCAATCACCACCGGCATATCAGCATACCCGTGTGCAACGTTGCCTGCCGCATCCTTTGCCGTTACCCCGGCATGAATATTCGGGTCCATCAACAGATCGAGCGTTGAAACCTCGGTGCGAAATACATGCTTACCGTGGTCATCCTGCACCTGCGCATAGTAGGTCTGATGGTTAATGGTCAGTTCGACCAGATCGCCCACCTTCACATCGCCGCCCACGCTACCGGTCACGGTGGTCAGTGGGTTATGCGCCTCTTTGTAGTTGATCACCGCGTCATGATCATCCGTCACCAGCGGGTCGATAAAGACGATAGCCTCGGCGCGATCGTCTATTTTCACCGTGCTTGTCGCATCCGCCGTCGCGGTATTGCCGTAAGGATCGGTGGTGGTAATGGTTGCCGTGATATGCGGATTGTTTTGCAACCATTGGGTATCCACATCGATGTGATAACCCAATGTGCCCTGATTCGGCAGGTCAACCACAGTGGCATCGACCTGGTGACCGCCGATGGTCAGATGAACCGTATTCCCCACCTGCGCATCGCCCCCCACCGTACCGCTGATGGTTGTTTTAGGCACCTGCAATTCAGTACCGTTCAGAACGTCATCACCCGTCACACGATCGATAGTGATCGCGGCAAGGGCCTGGTTATCCAGATTAACGTCATGATACGCCATAATATGAGCATGGTTCTTCGCCGCGTCGGTAATATCCATCGACACTTCGATATGCGGGTTAGCCACCAGATCGGAAGTCGCTACGATAATTGTGTAACCCAACCGATTGCCGCTAAACACGTCAACAATGCCATGATACGTTTGGCCGTTGATCGTCATCACCAGCGGATCACCCGGATGAACCTCGCCGGTCACGGTGCCGGTCACGGAGGTGGTAGGCAGATGCTGTTCGACATCATTCAGTGTGTTGTCTGGCGTAACGGCGTCAATCGTAATCGTCGCATCCACACGGGTATCGATCACCACCGTGGTCTGCGCATTGGCCGTTGCCGGGTTACCTGCGATATCCGTGGTACTGACGGTGGCTGTTAAATGCGGGTCGGCCAACAGGTCGGGGGTGCTGACTTTAATGCTATATCCAAGATGCCCGCCCTGATCGGTTACTTTCCCGGTCAGGGTATGACCATTCACGGTAAGATAAACGGTATCGTTGACGTGTACATCGCCGCCGACTTTCCCGGTCACAAAGGTGAACGGCTGACGGGATTCATCGCCGTTGACCATATTGTCGCCGGTGACAGGATCGATAGTCAGGGCCGCATCCGCCTGGAGGTCAACCTGCAAATCTTTACCCATCAGACCGTCCTGGGTGTTGCCAGCAACATCCTGACCCACCACATGCGCAGTAATATGTGGGTTGGCGACGAGATCGCTACTCTGAACATCCAATTTATAGCCCAGCGCACCGTTATGCTCTGGCAGGTGCTGAACGGTGGTTTCGTAGGTTTTACCGTTGACGATAACCTCAACTTTAAAGCCGACATCCACATCGCCGGAAACCGTGCCCATCACCTCGGTAGTCGGCTTAACGGACTCGGCGCCGTTAATCATATCGTCGCCCGCCACGGTATCGATGGTGATCGCCGCCGCCGCATGGTTATCAATATGAACTTTATGGTCAGTGTGTTTGATGACCTCATTACCTACGGCATCATGTGAGACGACCGTGGCTCTGAATGTCACATCTTTATCCTGGTCACCCAGATTATCGCTGAACGCCGACGAGTCGACCGGGATTTGATAGCCCAGTTTACCGTTATTCAGCGTGATAACTTCACCTGTAAATGTGTGGCCATTAATCTCAAGAGTGACAACATCGTGAACTTTCGCATCACCGCCGACGGTGCCGATGATGATTTGCTGAGCCATATCCAGTTCACTATGGTTCAGTACGTTATCAGCGGTGACCTTATCAATCGTAATGCTCGCCTCAGCGTGCAAATCGATATGCACCTGATGGTCATGCGTTACCGTTGAGGGGTTGCCGTGTTCATCGACGGTTGAAATGGAGACATGGACCTTCTGGTCGCTGCCATCTTTCAGGTTATCGGTGCTGACTTCAATACTGTAGCCCAGCGATCCGTCAGTTAGCTTACTGACCTGGCCGTGGTAGGTCTTGCCATTAAAGGTTAAGGTAACGTCATTCCCTTCCTGCGCATCGCCGCCGACCGGCCCCGTGATAATCGTCTTATGCAGAATAGACTCTGCCTTACTGATAATGTCATCACCCGCAACGGTATCGATGCCGATAGAGGCGCTGGCGTTCAGATCCAGCCCAACGGTACGATCCGCGGTTGCCGTAGTTTCGTTACCATGATCATCTGTGGTGTGAATACTCGCGTGAATCACCGGATCGTTGACCAGGTTCTGGGTGTCAACCGGGATATAGTAGCCCAGACCACCGTTCGCCAGCTTCACCACCGCACCGGAGTACGGATGACCATCAATCACCAGCTCCACGGTATCGTGCTCTTTCGCATCGCCGCTCACTGTGCCGCTGATGGTGGTCTTACCGTTATTGTCCGTCGACTCCTTGATGTTGATGACGTTATCAGCCGTCACGCCGTCAATGGTGATATGCGACTGCGTGTACATATCGCTACTGATGGTTTTCATCTCTGAATGCGTGACGCTGTTCCCCTCTGCATCGGTGGAGGTAACAGACACGGTAATTTCCGGATGGCTCATCAACATATGGGTATTCATCGGGAAGCGGTACCCCAGCCCACCGCCCGCCAGCGTGATAACGGCACCTTGCATCACCGTAACACCATCCAGCTTCAGGATCACCGTATCACCCACTTTCGCATCAACACCAGTCACGGTGCCGGTGATTGGCGTAATGCCACCGTTGGCGGAAAACTCTTTGATATTAATAACGTCATCGCCCGCGACGGTATCGATATGCACCTGGTTTACCGCAAAGTTGTCGATATGCACGTTGTGGTCGCAGGTGGCAATCGCCAGGTTGCCCGCCGCATCGTGGGAGGTAACCGTCGCCCTGATGTTGACATGTTTATCCTGGTCACCCTGGTTGTCACTGAATGCCGACGAGTCGACCGGGATTCGGTAACCCAGATGGTTATTACCTAGTGAAATGACCTTACCGGTAAACTTGTAGCCATTAATTTCGAGGGTGACTTCATCGTCAACTTTCGCATCACCGCCAACGCTACCGCTGATGATTTGCTTAGCCATATTCAGTTCAGCATGGTTCAGGGTGTTATCGGCAGTCACCTTATCAATCGTAATACTCGCCTCAGCGTGCAGATCGATATGCACCATATGCTCGGACGTTGCTGCTGCTGTATTGCCGTGTTCGTCAACGGTTGAGATGGAGACATGGATCTTCTGGTCGCTGCCATCCGTCAGTGTGTCTGTGTCGACCTCAATGCGGTAGCCCAGCGAGTGGTTAGCGAGTTCAATAACCTTGCTGATATAGGTTTTACCGTTGAAGGTTAAGGTGACGGTATCATCTTTCTGCGCATCGCCGCCGACGGGCCCTGTGATGGTTGCCTTATGCAGCTCGGACTCGGCTTTACTGATAATGTCATCACCGGCGACGGTATCAATGCCGATAGAGGCGCTGGCGTTAAGATCCAGCCCAACGACATGTTTCGTCACCGCCGTCATTTCGTTGCCATGATCGTCCGTGGTATGAATGCTCGCATGGATAAGCGGGTTGGCTAACAGATCCTTAGTCTCTACGGGGATATGGTAGACCAGATTGCCGTTTGCCAGCTTTTCCACTTCACCCGAATAGTGTTGACCATTAATCACCAGCTCAACGGTATCGTGCTCTTTCGCATCGCCGCTTACCGTGCCACTGATGGTGGTCTTGCCGTTATTGTCCGTCGATTCCTTGATGTTGATGAAGTTATCAGCGGTCACACCATCAATGGTGATATGCGACTGCGTATACAGGTCGGCGCTGATGGTTTTGGTTTCAGAATGCGTGACGCTGTTCCCCACTGGGTCCGTAGAGGTAACAGAAACCCTAAATTCTGGATGAGTTACCAGCTTATGGCTGTTTACCGGAATGCTATAGCCCAGCCCACCGCCCGCCAGCGCGATAACCGAACTGTGAATCACCGCGCCCCCCTTCAGCTCCAGGGTAACCACATCACCCACTTTCGCATCCACGCCGGTCACGGTACCGGTAATTTGCGTGATCCCGTCGTTGGCTAAAAATTCCTTGATATTAATAAGGTCATCACCCGCGACGGTATCAATATGCACCGCGTTTTCCGCGAAGTTATCGAGATGTACGCTGTGGGTTTCGGTGGCAATTGCCAGGTTACCTGCCGCATCGTGGGAAGTGACGCTGACGTGTACCGTCACCTCTTTCAGCACCTGACCGACGTTGTCAGAAAAAGTAGCAGAGTCGACTTCAATGCGGTAGCCGAGGGTATTTTTCCCGGTATCAATCACCTGGCCGTGATACTGATGGCCGCTGATCTCCACCAGCACCGGGTCGCCCGCTTTCGCGTCTTCCCCGCGCACTTCCCCGATAATCACCTGCTTATTCGCCGACAGCTCAGTGAAGTTCAGGGTGTTATCGGCGGTGACATTGTCAATCGTCAGGGTGTTGTGTGCCTGGGTATCCAGCACCACAGTTTTGTGCGTAATGGCAATCGCTTCGTTACCGACAGCGTCATGGCTGACCAGCGTCACCTGCACATCATTTGCACCTTCTTTCAGCGTTGAGGAAGGCACCACAATTTCATAACGCAGCTGGCCATGGTCGTCGAACACCGTGCCATGGAATGTTTTACCCTGAAGCGTCAAGGTGACCGGATCGCCCACTTTGGCATCACCGCTGGCTACGCCAGAAATGATGGTCGGCATGCGAGATTCGTTAGCGTTGACGACATCATCATTTGCCACCGTCCCGATGGTCACCGCATTCTGTGCATACAAATCGTTATCGACATAGTGATCGGTCGAAACGGTGGTGCTGTTGCCGGCATCATCGGTAGAGGTGAGGGAGGCATGAATCGTCGGGTCATTCAGCAGCCCTTGGGTCAGGACCGGGATGTTGTAAGTCAAAATGCCCGTTCCCGGATCGTCGACCGTGCCGGTATACGTTATACCGTCGACAACCAGCGTCACGACATCACCCGGCTTTGCATCTCCCCCGACAGACCCGTGAATCACGGTTTGCGACAGAAGAGACTCCTGGTGGTTAATCAGGTTATCTGGGGTCACGCTATCGACCGTAATATCGATACGTGGACCGGTAATATCAATCAACGCATTGTCGAAAGTTTGTGCGGTCCGCCCCGAGACATCGGTCGCTATTGCCACCACGGTTACATTTCCCGGTACCAGTGCGCCAAGATCGGTATCGATATTCCAGTGACCGTTACTTACCGGGACATCTACAGTGAATGTGTTTTTTTGGCTATCGGTGAAGGTGAGCGTGACGTGATTTTGGTTACTGGTGCCGCTTAAATGGGTCCGGTGGAATTCAGTGTTATTAATGTAGCCATCGTTACCCGCAAACTCGGTAATTTGCACTTCGGGTGGGAACACACTGGCTGTACCTGTGTCCATTCCCCCTACCGGCTGATTGATATCCCAGGTCGGGCTCCCCAGCCCTTGCGTGTCAAAACCGGCTGTTGGATCAACAACTTGTCCGGTTAAGGCCAGTTGGACCAGCGTGTGACCACCCCCACCGCCCTCCAACTGCACCGGCGCTTCATTACCCGCTGCGGTCGCATCCAGTGTCTGCGTCGGGTCAGCCCCATCAGCAATCGCTTTTTGTACGGCGGCAATATCCTGAGCATCACGTTCCGGAGTAGAGTTGGCCTGTAGCCCATGATCGCCCCAGTGGCTGTTGCGACCAACATCCAGCGTTTTTCCGTCCGGTAAAGAGAGACTTACCGCACCGTTGGCACCGGTCACAATTTCTTCACCGCTATATACTCTGTCGCCTTCATGAACACGTCGCTGTGCGCCACTTGCGTCAACAACATAAACCTGTCCAATTATTGCTTTGATCACACCGAGTAATTTGCTCACCGTAACCTCACTTAAATACCATCATTATTTTTATAAACTCGTTAATAAATTAACGAACAAATATCACATTCATTTAATGTAAACATTAATAT